>JAZQXS010000355.1:0-5833 GCA_045633025.1 Eubacteriales bacterium
CGAGGACGAGCTCTCCGAATCCCGGGCGGTGTCTGATCCCGCGGAGGCCATGTCCCTTGCTACCGCCGAGACCGTCGCCGCCGCTATGGCGCAATCTGCTCTGCCTCAAACCACCGTCAACCAGTTGGACGCAGGCTACGAGTATATGTACGATTGCGTAAAGACCAAGAAGTCGCTGGTCTTCTCCAACTCCCGCGAGGAAACCGAGTATCTGTGCGCTACCCTGCGCCAGATCGCCAAGGCGCGGGGAGAGCAGGACGTGTTCTTGATTCATCACGGCAACCTGTCGGCATCCATCCGCGAGGAGGCCGAGGCCAAGATGAAGGACGAGGAGATCTTCGCCGTAACCTGCGCCACCGTGACCATGGAGCTGGGCATCGACATCGGACGCTTGGAGCGTGTCCTGCAGAGTCAGGCGCCCAACAGCGTGTCCTCCTTCCTCCAACGCTTGGGACGCTCCGGACGGCGAGGGGAGCCACCCGAGATGATGATGGTCTTCCGCGAGGAGGATCCCTTGCCCAATACCCCGCTGCCGCAACTCATTCCGTGGGAGCTTCTGCGGGGCATCGCCATCATTCAGCTCTACATCGAGGAACGCTTCATCGAGCCGCCACGTCGCAAAAAAATGCCCCTGAGTCTGTTGTTCCACCAGACTCTGTCGGTGCTGGCCGCCTCGGGTGAATTGACCCCCCGCCGCCTGGCCGAAAGAGTCCTGTCTCTGCCCCCCTTTTCGGAGGTGTCAAAGGAGGACTACCGCACTCTCATGGTTTCCATGATCGAGCACGATTTTCTGGAGATGACCGAGGAAAAGGGGCTGATCGTGGGCATGGCGGGCGAGCGGCTGTTGAAGAGCTTTAAATTCTACGCCGTATTCAAGGACTCCGAGGACTTTACCGTCCGCGCCGGCTCGGACGAGATCGGCACCATCACCACGCCGCCTCCGGTGGGAGACCGCTTCGCTTTGGCCGGGCGCGTGTGGGAGGTGGAGGAGCTGGACATCGCCCGCAAGCTCATCTATGTGAGGCAGGTGGACGGGAAAATGGAGGTCTCCTGGCCGGGAGATTTCGGAGAGATCCACACCAAAATATTGGAGCGGATGCGCCGTATTCTGATGGAGGACACGGTATATCCCTACCTCAAGCCCAATGCTCAAAGACGCCTGGAAGTTGCCCGTCGCGTGGCGCGGAACACGGGGATGCTGAAGCATTCGTTGGTTTCCTTGGGCGGGTACACCTGGTGTCTGTTCCCGTGGCTGGGTACCCGCTCCTTCCGCACCCTGCGGAAGTTCATCGCCCATCATGCAGGCCTATGTAAGATCAGCAATCTGGAATTTGAGGGGTGCTATTACCTCACGTTCCGCATGGAGAGAGGGAACGATTATGACCTTATCTCCCATCTGGCGGGGATCGCGGAGACGGACGGCATCGATTGCGACGCCCTGGTACAGAGCGGGGAAGTACCCATCTTTGAAAAGTACGATGAGCACATCCCCGGAGACCTTCTGCGGAAAGCCTACGCCGCCGATCGCCTCCGCGCCGATGAAGCCGAAGCGCGCCTCAAGGAGATCATGGGGGAGTATTGATACGAATCATTATTAAAAACATTGAATAGAAGAGCGTGCCTCCGGCGGGTTAAGAACCCTTTAAAAAAGGTTCTTAAGAATCTCCTAAACTTTCAAAAACAATTTATTTTCTTGTTTTGACTTGCTGTTTGACGGAGGGATATTGGCATTCACCGTGGGACCCTGCCCACTGGGATATTGGGGAAAGCGAAAGAAACGATTCGTTTTCAAGATTCTGATTGAGGATTCGTATGAATAGCAAAAAAGCGGAGCTCCGAAAAAGGACTCCGCTTTTGTTTGTGAACGGGATATCAATATAGTCGTCTTGGCGTGTCGATCAAGCCCATCAAATAATCCAAACTAACATTGTAATATTTGGCCAGCTTAATGTATTTATCTGCACCCATCATCTGTTTTCCGGTTTCGTATTTACTGATTTGTTCACGGGTGGTTTGGAGAAGCTTGGCTATGTCGGCTTGGGTGAGGTCGTGATCTTCTCGTAGGTCTTTCAGCCGTTGGTAGTGATCCATGGGTACACCTCCGATAGTTTGGGTCAGTGAAAATTAAACCAACTGTGATCGAACACGTATAGTGGCTCGAATCCATTTAATAGGACTTTTTTATATAATCACTTAAATGATTCCCACTGACTACGTTCCTTTAGGATTTTCAAACATTCCGTATGATTATAAAAATCATCCATTTCTATAAGCGAGTCGTCTGAATATGTGCCATCTGCCTTCAAAATAGCGGCGTATGCGGTATAGTTTTCCGTTTCCCATTCTTCGTTTCGGGTGTAGGTTCGGATGAAAACCAAGGTTTGTCCGTTCTTGTCATTGCAGATTGCCAAGTAGTTAGCGTTTGCACCGGGCTCGCAAATGGTGGAGATAAGATTCTTGATGCTATCCCGCGAATACGACAGAGGAATATGCCGATTGTTTTTTGATACACGATTCACCTTGCTGGCCTTTGAAATATCAGGTTCTGTATTCCAATCGTTGCGAGCTTTTAGCTCGTCCACGGCTTCGGTAGTGAACGCCTCCAATGACGGTTTCATCATGTAGCAATCCGTCTCGTAAAACCATACCCATTCGTCGGTTTCTTTTTGAAGGATCGCATAGATATACAAGGTCGCGTTTTCCGATTCATAGGCTAAATTTGAACCGCCCCAAAACTTGAACAGTCTTCTTCCGTATGCATCCTGCTCGATACTTTCGGAATACCAAAAATAACTATTTGTATAGGGACATTGGGCTTGCATTAAAGTATATGCAGAAAAATCGGTTCCGTTATATCCATTTGGCTCACAACTGGCAAATAAAACAACCAGAAGCGAAAGAAAGATTATAATAATTTTTTTCATATTGCCTCCCAATTTTACTGATGATTCTTTAAATTCAACTATTTGAGCAACCAATTTTTAAATCCCTTAGGTATTTTCCCAATGCCAAACTTATTCAAAATCAGCTCTCCTAAATAGGCCCACCCTTCTTTAACCGCAGCTGTTTTGTGATAGTCTCGTTTCACTCCTCCAAGCAAATCGGCCGTAATTTCTTGGGGCTCATTATAATAGCGCACAGGATCAGTTTCTATAGTAAAATAATAATGAAGATGATGCTTTTTAAGAAGCCTCTCAAAATTATCCTTGCGTATCAAGGACTTTGGAAAGCCCCCATAAGTAGAATTGAGCCCCTAAAAGGCACGCTTGAAGATGATATGAAACTGCGAATATATATTCTACGGCAAGGAGGCGACAATCGACGGTCAATACAATTTTCTTGGCGTGTCGATCAAGCCGACCAAGTAGTCTAAGCTGACGTTGTAAAATTTGGCCAATTTCATGTACTTATCAATCCCCATCATTTGCTTGCCGATCTCATATTTGCTGACCTGTTCCTGCGTGGTCTGTAATACTTGGGCGATATCTGCTTGGGTCAGATCGCGATCCTCCCGCAGATCCCGCATACGTTGGTAAGGTTCCATGAAAAAGCCTCCCGGAAAAATGAAAAAATATGCAAATACACAGTGACATTATATCCGAAAAGGTGTATAATATATATGAGATACACCCTATGAGGTGTATTCATCGTTCCAACGCCCCCAAAAATCCAGCCCCAATCCCGCGCCCCACAGCAGGATCACGGAAACCGATACCGAGCGCATGAATTCGGAAATGTACAGAAGCGGCTCCACCGAAAGACCTGCGTGAAGACGGGCGGCGAAATCGCAGAGCGCGATGACGATGAGAATATGTCCCGCCAACAGAAGCTTGAGCGACAGAGGGCGCAGGCGTATGAGCGGACGTTTGAATTTCATAAGAGAGCTCCTTTCTGCGCGCCTGTTCGGCAATGTTGCCAATTCTTTCTCGTTCGACGCGTTTTTGTCATCGAATGGGATTCGAGAGCGGTTTTTTGACGCGCGTATGAATAAAAACGGGCTTTCATCTATATTATACAGGAATTTATACAGAAAATCAAGAGGTAAATATCGGTAAAGACGTCCGCCCGATGGGCAGAGGTCTTTTTTGTTTGCCGTTTTCGGGTGAAAATTCTCGCGTTTTCGCAAAAAAACGTTCAAAAAAGAGAGTGATTACGGCCGCTCGGGATGACTGCGTGCATAACGTCGTGAACGCCATATTTGTATATGTTTCGGCCTCCGGATACGTGCTATACTGAAATCGGTGCATGTTTCATCGCGTGCATACGTTGCAGAAACCGGGGAACTTTGGAATGATGATTCGAAAATATTCTCGTAAAATCGGTTCAAGCGTAACGGAAATAAACCGGAATCGCGGTAGTTGTGTCCGTCGGATATCTCTGCGCCTGATGCGCCGTGTAACCTACGCCATTCCCGGGCATGGTGTTGTGCGGGGGTGCTTATGGCGAGTAGAGGCCGACGAGGGCGGCAATGCCGAAGATGGCTACGCGGTAAGCCTGGAAGGTCTCGGAACCCGTGGAATCGGTATGCTCGGACGGGATCAAACGAGCGCAAACCGAATATTTGCGCTGTTGGTTCGGAATACCGTTACCCCCTGCGCCCTGCGGGAGATTCTGGAAGAACTGACAGACGCATAATTTTTTTCGGAAAATCCGCCCGAAAACACTTGATAAATTCCTCGAAATCTGTTATAATATTACAGAATATAGCCATGTCCCCACGGGGACGGAAACGAGGTATCGAATGCAATACGGATTTTTGAAGGTCGCGACCGCTACCCCCACCGTCAAGGTGGCTGATCCTGCCTATAACGCCGCCGCCTGCGCGGCTCTGACCGCCGAAGCCGCGGAGCTGGGCGTTAAACTACTGGTATTCCCCGAGCTCTGTCTGACAGGCGCCACTTGCGGCGACCTGTACGGCCATGACCGCCTTCTGCGGGGCGCGATGGACGCCCTTCGCGGCTACGCCGAGGAGACCGCCGCCTATGATCTGGTGAGCGTGGTGGGTCTGCCCGTGGCATTTGCCGATAAAATTTACAACTGTGCGGCTGTTGTGTCGGGCGGTATGGTGCTGGGACTGATTCCCAAGACTTGCCTGTCCTCCTCCGAGCGTCGGGTATTTACCCCCGCTCCTGCGCAGAATCTGGCGGTGGATTGCTTTGGTGACGGTAGCTTTATCCAATTGGGAAGTAAGCAGATCTTTGTCTGCAACAGCCTCCCCTCCCTCCGCGTCGGTGTGGAGCTGGGCGGGGATCTGTACGCCACGATTCCTCCCTCGGCTCGTCTGACTTCCGCGGGCGCTACGGTGATCTGCAATCCGACTGCTTCCCCCGAGCTCGTTGGAGCCGAGGAATACCGCCGTATGTCGGTAAAGGATTGGTCTGCGCGCGCGCTCTGCGGGTATGTATTGGCAGATTGCGGAGCCGGCGAATCCACCACCGACGGCGCCTACGGCGGCCACGCCGTCATCGCGGAGTGCGGCGGCATTCTGTCTGAACGGACGCCCTTTGCCGACGGACAGGCGCTCACGATCACCGAGTTGGATCTGGAGCGTATTGCCCATGACCGCCGTGTCAGCGGCTTCGACACCTCGGCCTGCGGTGAGGTGATGGAGAATTACTTTGACCTCTGCGTGGAAGACACCGAGCTGACTCGCTTCATCGACGCTCACCCCTTTACCCCCGCCGACCCCGTTCTCCGCGCCCATACCTGCGAGCGGATCCTGACCATTCAGGCGAACGGCCTGAAGCAGCGTATCACCGCCGCTTGGGCGAAGAAGATCGTGCTGGGCATCTCGGGCGGTCTGGATTCCACGCTGGCGCTGCTGGTCATGGTG
>JAZQXS010000356.1:0-7430 GCA_045633025.1 Eubacteriales bacterium
CCTCCACGAAAGGATTACTGGAATGAGTCTGACTGCAATTATTGATTACGGCGTGGGCAATCTCTTCTCCCTCTGCTCCTCCCTCAAAAGCATCGGCGCAGATGCCGTGGTGACCCCGGACGAGGCGGTCATCCGCGCCGCCGACCGCATCATTCTCCCCGGTGTGGGCGCCTTTGCTGACGCCGCCGAGAAGCTCCGCGCCACGGGGCTGGATAAGGTTCTCGGCGAGGAGGCCGCCCGCGGCAAGCCCATCATGGGCATCTGCCTGGGCATGCAAATGCTCTTTGACGAGAGCCACGAATACGGCATTCACAAGGGGCTGGGGCTCATTCCCGGCCGCGTGATCCCCATGGCGGGGTTCATTCCCGAGGGACTCAAGATCCCCCACATCGGCTGGAATCCCCTGATCCTGAAGGGCGCAGACAAGCATCCTCTGCTCCGCTACGTAAACGAGGGGGACTGCGTGTACTTCGTCCACTCCTACTTTGCCTATGAGTGCGAGGATGCGGTGATCGCCACCGCAGAGTATGGCCGCGAGCTGACCGCGGCGGTCGCCCGCGGCAACGTCATGGGCTGCCAGTTCCACCCCGAAAAGAGCGGCAAGGTAGGGCTTTCCATCTTGCGGGCGTTCTGTGAGATGGAAGGAGGACTTTGACCATGAAACCCATCAAATCCGATCGCTTCATATGTACCGAGGTCAGCGGGGGTGCGTTTGATACGCATATCGCCCGCGTACTGGTGGATCGAAAGACCGGTGTGAATTACCTGTGGACGACCGGAGGCTATGCCGGCGGTCTGACCGTCCTCGTAGACGCAGAGGGCAAGCCCATCGTTACCCCCGTTCCCCGCGAGGACGAGTAAAGCGTAAAAACGCCAAACCATACACAAAAAGGTTCAAGAGCTATGAATATTTTTCCCGCAATCGACTTATACGACAAGAAAGCTGTCCGTCTGTACAAGGGCGACTATGCGCAAATGACGGTTTACAGCGACAACCCCATCGAGATCGCCCGCGATTTTGAAGCCGCAGGCGCTCGATTCATCCACATGGTGGATCTGGAGGGCGCCCGCGACGGCTCCACCCCGAACCTGGAGATCGTAGCCGACGTGGCGCAGAACACCTCCCTTTTCGTGGAGATCGGCGGAGGCATCCGCGACATGGAGACCGTTGAGAAATACTTGAACGCAGGCGTATCCCGTGTCATCCTCGGTACCGCCGCCGTCAATAACGAAGCATTCCTCCGCGAGGCGGTCGCCAAGCATGGAGACAAGATCGCCGTGGGCGCCGACGTCAAGGACGGCTACATCGCCATTAAGGGATGGCTGGAGCAGTCGGCCTACACGCTGGAGGATTTCCTGGCCAAAATGCAGGCCATCGGCGTTGGCACCATCATCTGCACCGATATTTCCAAGGACGGCGCCATGAAGGGCACCAACCGCGAGCTGTACCATTCCCTCTCCGAGAAATTCTCCATGAACATCGTGGCCTCGGGCGGCGTTTCCTCCCTGGAGGACGTGAGAGCCCTGGCCGCCATGAATCTGTACGGCGCCATCATCGGCAAAGCATACTACACGGGGGCCATCGACCTCCGGGAAGCCATTGAGGTGAGCAAATGATTACCAAACGTATCATTCCCTGCCTGGACGTCAAGAACGGCCGGGTGGTTAAGGGCGTCAACTTTGAGGGAGTCCGCGACGTGTCCTCCCCCGTCGAGTTGGCTAAATTCTATTCGGATAACGGTGCCGACGAGCTGGTATTCTACGACATCACCGCCTCGGTCGAGGGTCGTACCCTGTTCACGGATATCCTCCGTGAGGTAGCCTCCACCATCTTCATCCCCTTGACGGTGGGCGGCGGTATCAATACGCTGGACGATTTCGACCGCGTGCTGAAATGCGGCGCGGACAAGGTCAGTGTCAACTCGGGCGCTATCCGCAATCCCAATCTGGTTTATGAGGCCGCCCAGCGCTACGGCGACCAGTGCGTGGTTCTTTCGGCGGACATCAAGCGCGTGAACGGCGAGTTCCGCGTATTTGCCAAAGGCGGCCGCGAGGATACGGGCATGGAAGCCATTGAGTGGATCAAGCGTTGCGTGGGCAACGGCGCGGGTGAGGTGGTCGTCAACTCCATCGACACCGACGGTGTGAAGCAAGGCTTCGACATCGAGATGCTCCGCGCGGTCTGCGATGCGGTCAATGTGCCTGTCATCGCCTCGGGCGGTGCGGGCTCCGTGCAGGACTTCATCGATCTATTCCACAAGGTTCCCGATATTGATGCGGGCCTGGCCGCCTCGGTATTCCACTTCGGTGAGATCCTCATCCCCGATCTCAAGCACGCACTCACCGCCGAAAATATCAATATGAGATTGATTTAACAATAGGAGATTTATAAATATGATCAACATCGATGAATTGAAATTTGACGCGCAGGGTTTGATCCCTGCTGTGGTGGTCGATTCCATCACCAAAAAAGTACTGACCGTGGCCTACATGAACCGCGAAAGCCTGCAAGTATCCATGGAAAAGGGGCTGACCTGCTTCTGGAGCCGCTCCCGTCAGGAGCTGTGGCTCAAGGGAGAGACCAGCGGAAACTACCAGCACATCGTCTCCATCACCGCCGATTGCGACAAGGACGCGCTGGTGGTCGTAGTGGAAAAGGATGGCCCCGCCTGCCATCTGGGCACCGATTCCTGCTTCAATACGCCCGTATACCAGAGCGAGGAGCTGCATGAATTCACGATTCAAGGCTTGGCCGACCTGCTTCAGGGTCGCATGGACGAGCGCCCCGAGGGATCTTACACCACCTACCTCTTTGACAAGGGTTTGGATAAGATCCTCAAGAAGGTGGGCGAGGAGTGCACCGAGGTCATCATCGCGGCCAAGAGCGATGACAAAAAGGAGACTATCTACGAGATCGCCGATCTGGCCTACCACGTCATGGTGCTCATGACCCAGATGGGTATTTCGGTGGAGGACGTGCACCGCGAGCTGGCTTCCCGCCATATCATCGACCACAAGGTCAAGCAGGAGAAGATGGTATAAGGACGGGGGACGTGCCTCCGGCGGCCTAAGAACCCTTTTGAAAAAGGGTTCTTAAGAATCTCCTGAAACTTTTCAACAAGAGCTCAAAAACCATCCCGAGGCGTTGGCCTCGGGATGGTCATTTTTTTATGCGTTGGCATCCTTGATCAGAACCAGCGTTTGCTTATCGGAATCGGGGGATACCTTCTGTACCTCATAGATACGACCGTCGTAGGTGCGGAAACGACATCCAAGGCCAATCGCGTGATGTCCGCCAAGCACATCCGGGTCGGTATTGGGACAACCCGCATGGCAATCCTCAAAAGTACAATCCCCGTGCGTGCGTCGATACTCTACCCAAGTGCCGTCGCCGAAAAGAATAAAGTTACGCTCCGTATCGGTACCATCTGCTTCATACTCGCAGAAGGCGAAATCGCACCAACTGTAATAGCTGGGTCCGGAACGGGAGATGATCTGCTGTCCTGCGAATTCGGTACGATACAGGTCAGTCATCGCATATTCATTAAATTCCTCGGCGGTCACAGGGGAATAGTCCAAGGTCGCCTTGACTTCGTCCGTACGGGCATTGAAAGTATCCAGCAGAACATGTACGTCCTCCTCGGTCGTCTTGGCGGGATCGTTGAAGCGAACCGAGCCCAACACGGCAGAACGTCGGATCGAGTAAACGGCGAGGGCAGGAAAACGCTCCTCATGGTTCAAGAGATACTTTCTCCCGATATACAGGCTTCCCGCGCCGGTAATCTGCCCTTCCTCGTTGGTAATTGTGAAGTTCAGAACGATATCCTCTACGTTCGTTTCAGGATCAACGTACAAGCTCTCGCGCGTGGTAAGGTTCGAAACCGTAATGCTCTCCTTCGAGGGATCGATGGTCAGCGTATCCGTGTAGTAAACGACGCCCTCCTCCTTCGTGCCTGCAGGATTCCTCAGGTGCTTAATAAACATGGTTTTCCGCCGGAACTCGGATCGGTCGACACCTTCGCCCCAGGGCATATCGACATATCCCAGGCAATCTCGTTCGGCCTTCACCGTTACCTTCTCACCGGGCTGGCAGTCAAACATCAGCACAGGATGCGCGTACATAGTGCCGAACTGTGTCATCTCCATACCTACATCGACGAAATCCACAGGAATGGAGGGATCCGAGATGGTCGTCGTCTCGGTGGCGGAAAGCTGAATTACCTTTACGAGGGGCGCCTCCACATAGAAATTCTCTTCTCCCTCCGTAGTATCCACGATCACAGGCGGTTCATCGGGCTTCATCAAAGGCAGCACCAGCATGGCTCCGACCAAAAGCGCCATCGACAGACAGGCCGCGGCCAAAACGGTCACACGGCGGCGGAACGTTGCGCGACGGGAAAGCTGCGCTGCGCGCATACCGTCGGTATAACTCATAGCGCCCTGCACCATGGTTTCGTCCACCATTCCCAACGCATCGTTTAGTTTATCTCGGTTTTGTTTCATAGTTGTTTCTCCTTTCGTTCGTTACATGTATATGCCCTCGTCTTCGAGAGCCTGCTTGAGCTTCTTGCGGAGTCGAACCAACCGCATAACCACCGCCGACTCCCGCAGGCCGCAGGTCTCCGCGATCTCGTCATTGGTCAGAAAGCGGAAATAGCGAAGCAGGAATATCGTACGGTCATCCTCGGAGAGATGAGACAGGAATCGGTTCAAACAATCGCGGATGACCAGCGTGTCCAGCTCGTTCGCCCCCTGCGGATCCGCCAAACACTCTGAAAGCTCATCCAAAGAGCTCTCATATTCCTGCCCGCCGCGGCACGATGCGGTTTTGTAGCGTACGCGATCCACGGCACGTCTCCGCACCAGCATACTGACGTAGGCCAAAATATGAACAGGTCTGTCGGGCGGAACGGCGTTCCAGAGATCCAGCAGAGCATCGTTCACACATTCCTCTGCATCCGAAGCAGAGCCGGTAATGCGGAGCGC
This sequence comes from Eubacteriales bacterium, assembly GCA_045633025.1. GTDB lineage: Bacteria > Bacillota > Clostridia > Oscillospirales > CAG-272 > CAMEON01. The sequence goes on from JAZQXS010000356.1 coordinate 4,987, forward strand.
CAGCCCCCGCAAAAGCCGATCGTACCGCTGTGAGATGGTCTCAAGTGCCGCCTAGTTGTGATGATACAGCTCTTCACAAAGCCTATCATCGGTCCATTTTGTATTCGACATGGCATCTCCTTTCTGTGTTATAGAAGCGCTTCATCCATTATGTCGGAACGAAAGACGGTTTGACAACCGTTTTTTTCATTTTTTTAGGGAATTTCTAAATATTCAGCGCATGAAAAGTGGCGAGAAGATTTTTCGTCAGATGAAACAAAATTCCGCGCGCGTAGTTCACCCTACGCGAAGGGATTTTCGTGAAGCGCCCACTCCGTGGGCAAACGGAAAAGATTCCGCCGTTTTTTCGTGTGATGAATTTTTAGAGATTCCCTTTAAAAAATTCCCGCTGACAGGCAAAAGTCAGCGGGAAAACATGATTATTCAGCCATCAGCTTCTCCAGCGCGGCCAAGCGCAGGCAAATGGTCAAGCCATCCATAGCCAGAGTCAGATCGGCCAGCGAGGGGAAGGTGGGAGCGATGCGGATGTTGGAATCGGCCGGATCCTTTCCGTAAGGATAGGTCGCGCCAACCGTGGTCAAGGTGACACCGGCCTCCTTGGCCAAAGCGTACGCACGCTTGGCCGTACCGGGCATGGTGTAGAGGCTCACGAAATAGCCGCCCAAGGGATTCGTCCAATGAGCAAAGCCCGCCTCGCCAAGGTCGCGGTTCAAGGTATCCAGCACGACGCGGAACTTGGGGCGCAGAATGTCCGCCTGCTTCTTCATATGAGCAAGGATCCCCTCGGCATCTCCGAAGTACTTGACGTGCCGCATCATGTTGAGCTTGTCATAACCGATGGTCTGGATACCGATGATGGGCATGATCTGCTTCATGTTGCGGTCAGACATACCGAAGATCGACACGCCCGAGCCAGGGAAGGAGATCTTGGAGGTAGATGCAAAGTAGAAAACTCTATCCTCATTTCCTACGGCCGCAGTCTCCTCGAAAATATCCAGAAGGCTGTCGCTTACGTCGTCATACAGATCGTGCACCACATAGGCATTGTCCCAGAAAATACGGAAATCGGGCGCGGCGGTGGGCATGGCGGCCAGGCGGCGAACCACATCGTCGGAATAGGTATATCCGTCGGGATTGGAGTACTTGGGACAGCACCAGATACCCTTGATGGAAGCATCCTTTGCAACCAGCGCTTCCACCGTATCCATGTCGGGGCCGGTGGGGGTCATATCCACGGTGATCATCTCGATACCCAAGGACTCACAAATGGCGAAATGGCGGTCATAGCCGGGCGCGGGACAGATGAACTTGACTGCGCCTCCGCGAATCCACGGCTCACCGTCGCAATTGCCATACAGCATACAACGAGCCACGGCATCGTACATCAGCTTCAAGGAAGAGTTACCGCCCACAAACAGGTTTTTCTCGGGAATGTGCAAAAGCTCCGAAAAAAGCTTCTTGACCTCGGGAATACCGTCCAGAAGGCCGTAGTTACGGCAATCAAAGCCGCCGCCCGTCCGACAATCCTCAGCGTTCAAGCAATTCAGCATCTCGTTGGTCAGATCCAACTGCTCGGCGCCGGGCTTACCGCGGGACAGATCCAGCTTCAAGCCCTTTGCTGTAAAATCGGCATAAGCCGCCTGCATCATTTTCAGTTCGGCCGCAAGCTGCTCGCGGCTCATCTGATCGTATCTCATATAGGAAGGTCTCCAAATCACAAAAATTCATACCGAAAACCGACGGGCGCAGAGTGCCGAAGCGCGTCGGATTTCTCAACCGCCTTATTGTACCACACTTTCATCAAAAAAGCAAGAGGTATTTTAAAATTTTGCAAAAAAATCTGATATTTTTCTTGAATTTCGATTTTTGACCCATTCATTTGCAAGACAGGATTCAAAATCATGCAATTCATCCTTCCCAACAGATCTCACTCCTCCTCCGTGCTCTTCCAAAAGGAATCCAGGTAAGCATAGAGGGAGGGCGCATCGCCCACGGCTGAAAGCTGCTCCCAATGGGATGGATACAAATGCAGGTAAGGCTCGGCGGTGTAGCGGTCGTCGATGAGAACCACCACGCCGTAGTCCTCCTCCCGTCGGATCACACGCCCGGCGGCCTGCAGTACGTGATTCATCCCCGGGTAGGTGTAGGCGTACGCATACCCTTCCTGCGCTCCGTCTCCGCCGTCACGGCTTTCATCGTAGTATTCCCGCATGATGTTGCGCTCGTTGGACAGCCCCGGGATGCCAACGCCCACGATCATAGCGCCGATCAGACACCCTCCGGGCAGACCCACACCCTCGGAGAAGGAACCGCCCAGCACGCAGAAGCCGATCTGCAATTGCTTGGAATCCGGAGTAAAGGCGGCAATAAAGGCTTCCCGCTCCGCATAGGTCATACCGGGGGTCTGCGCCACGGTTTTAACCGTGGGATACTTTTTCTTGAAC
>JAZQXS010000357.1:0-2433 GCA_045633025.1 Eubacteriales bacterium
GGATGTTCCTTGGTGGGACGCATTTTCCGAGCCTGCCGCGGCCGCGAAAAGGCGGCGGAAGCTGACGAAAAGACTTGCACTCCCGGAGATTATGTGGTATAATAGGGCAAAGATCATTTGTTTGAAAGGAGTCGGCATGGAGCTGTTGGAATATCTCTTGTCGCATACCCCGCGCTTTCCCGTTCGTCCGATTCCCTTCGGCGGATTCCACGTCGCGTCCGTGATCGTCATTCTGGCTCTGTGCGTACTCATGGTGATCTTCAGAGGGCGGCTGCCGCGAGGCGAACGCGCTCTGCGGCGGGGGCTCATGATGTTCGGTATCGGTCTGCTTTTGCTGGAGATCGGCAAGCAGCTCGCGTACAGCTATGATCCTGCAACGGGCTGGGCGTACAACTGGGATCGGTTTCCGTTTCAGTTCTGCTCAACACCGATCTATGCGGCGCTGTTGGCCATGTGCTTGCCGGTCGGAAGGCTTCGACAGGCTCTCCTTTGCTTCCTGGCGACCTATTCCCCCGTGGCCGGGTGCGCGGTTCTGTTCTATCCTGCCGCCAACGTGTTCCATGAGATCGTATTTCTCAACCTGCACACTATGATCTGGCATGGAGCTATGCTTCTGTTCGGGCTGTACCTGTGGCTGGCCGAAGCGGTCTCGCCCTCGGTCAAAAGCGCCGTGACCGCGGCCGCCGTGTACCTGCCCATGCCCTGTATCGCCTTGATCTTGAACGAGCTGGAAATGAAGTGGGGCTTTGCCGGGGAATATACCTTCAATATGTTCTATATTGCGCGGGACGGGAGATGCATGATCCCGGTGCTGTCCTGGTTTCAGACCAATACCCCCTACCCTGTTTTCTTCGTTGCCTACGTTCTGACCCTGGGACTGGGCGGAGCGCTTGTGACGGCGGGCATGGGGCTGACCCGATTCCTGTGGAGAAAATCAAAAAAACTACCGGAATCTCCTTGATTTTTTTGAAAAGCCTCTTGTAAAGTTGAGGAAGATGTGCTATAATATATAAATATTATTGGTAAATTTCCAAGAATGGAGAAAATACAGTATGAAACATACCGATATCAAAAAGCTGTTTGCCGAGTCCGAATCCTTTGTGGGCGCCTCGGTGGTCATTTGCGGCTGGGTTCGTACCGCCCGAGATTCCAAGAACGTCTCCTTTATGGAGGTCAACGATGGCTCCTGCTTCCGCAATCTGCAGCTTGTCATTGACAAGAATACCGTGGGCTCCGAGGGTATTTCCGAGGAGGATGTCCGCGAGGCCATGATGGTGGGCGCATCCCTCACCGCCACGGGCACGCTCATTGCCTCCGACCGCAACGGCGTGGAGATGAACGTCGAGTCTCTGACTATCCTGGGTAAGTGCCCCGCCGATTATCCCCTCCAGAAGAAGCGTCACACCCTGGAGTACCTTCGCACCATCCCCCACCTCCGTGTCCGCGCCCGCTACTTTGAGGCGGTCTTTGCCGTGCGCGACCAGTTGGCTCAATCCATCCATAAGTATTTCCATGCCAACGGCTACCGCTACGTTCATCCCCCCATCATCACCGGCTCCGATTGCGAGGGCGCAGGCGAGATGTTCCGCGTGACCACCCTGCCTTGGAACGCCACCGCGGAGAGCGAGGCAGAGTATTACGCAAACGACTTCTTCGGCCGCAAGGCGGGCCTGACCGTTTCTGCCCAGTTGGAGGGTGAGATGGCCGCTATGGGTCTGGGTCGTATCTACACCTTCGGCCCCACCTTCCGCGCAGAGAATTCCAATACTACCCGCCACGTAGCCGAGTTCTGGCATGTCGAGCCCGAGGTTTGCTTCTGCGATATCCATGACATCATCGAGATCGCCGAGGACTTCATCAAGTTCATCGTCAAGGACGTGATGGATCATTGCCCCGAGGAGATGGATTTCTTCAACCAGTGGGTGGAGAAGGGCGTCATCGACAAGCTCAATAAGATGCTGTCGAACGACTTTGTCAAGCTGGACTATACCGATGCCATCGAAATTCTGAAAAATTCCGGCAAGGAGTTCAAGTACCCCGTGGAGTGGGGCTGTGACCTCCAGACCGAGCACGAAAAGTATCTGACCGACGAGCATTTCGGCCGCCCCGTATTCGTGGTCAACTACCCCGCCGCCATCAAGTCCTTCTACATGAAGCAGAATCCCGATGGCAAAACTGTTGCCGCAACCGACCTTTTGGTTCCCGGTGTTGGCGAAATTATCGGTTGCAGCGAAAGAGAAGCAGATTATGACAAACTTGTTGAAGCTATGAATGCCAGAGGCATGAACCTTGAAGATTACAAAGACTATCTTGACCTTAGAAAATTCGGTTCTGTTCCGCACAGTGGTTTTGGTCTTGGTTTTGAAAGAATTATTATGTATGTGACAGGTATTTCCAATATCCGCGACGTAATTCTTTACCCCAGAACAGTTG
>JAZQXS010000358.1:0-1946 GCA_045633025.1 Eubacteriales bacterium
CGTCGGAACGACGCCCACGCGGTGGCGGTCTGAATTGCGGGGGAGGTAAATGTTTTGACGGGAGGCGGGCAGAGCCCTGCCGTTTCCCGCATAACCCAGTGGGCTGGGTCCCACGGTGAAGGCCATGATCTTCCCGTCAGACAGCAAGTAGAAACACAAAATAAAATCTTTTTTTAAGTTTTTTGGAGTTCTTAGAACCTTTTTTTCAAAAAAGGTTCTAAGCCGCCGGAGGCACGTTCCCCGCCGCCCCCCACTCTGTAATTCTCTGAAAATAAAATTTCAAAACCCCTTGCAAAAAAATGAAATATGTGGTATAATAAAATATCAATCGCTTATCGTCGCGCATTGGCGGCGAAGAAAGGTCTTTTCCGCATGAAATCCTTCATTAAACATATGTCCCGCGTTCTGCTTATCGTGGCCGCAGTGCTGATTCTGGGCGGCGTTGTGATGCTGGCGCTTCTGGTGCCCGGCGCGTCCTCCACCTTCTACAAGGTCTGTCTGGCCGCCATCTCCATCCTATGTATTCTTATGGGCTTGGGGCTGATGTGCTGCCTCTACCTTGGGCGGGATACGGATCCCAACTTCTTCCTTTACGATCCCAAGACCGGCCGCAACATTCCCGAGTCCGAGCTGGATTTTGAGCGCATCAACAGCCGCATGAGCTATTTCATGACCACTCTTTCCACCTCCATCGAGCGGCTCTGGGGGGACAACGCGCTGGACGGCCGCCCCGAGAAGTTCGGTGTCAATGAGATCTACAAGCCCCTGGCCGCCTACAAGATGCTCTATGATCTGGCCGAGATCGACCGTCCCGAGGGATGGCAGCTTTTTCTGACCGCCTCCCCTGCCGCCATCACCACCCTGACCGACGCGCTTCTGCAAAACGGTGAGGACGCCATGGTACAGACCTTGATCAAGGCCTACAATACCGCCTCGGGCAGCGATGACTACGAGTGGCTGAGCGATTTTCTCAAGGGCAACAAGCCTTACATCAGCCGCCGCATGACTGCCTACGTTCGCAAGAATATGGAATGGTTCTACTAAAAAAGTTCCTTCAATCAAAAATATGTATCGGCAGAGATCGTTTTCTCTGCCGATTTTTCTATGCTACGCGAGGAGGCTTTCCAGAAGGGGTTGAGCGGGTGCAGGGCAGAGCCCTGCCGCTCCCCAATTCTGCATTCATCATTCTGCATTCTGCATTTTCTCCCCCTTCGCGTCATATATTGAAGCAACAAATTCTTTTTCACGGAGGTATGCAGGGTATGGCGGAACATTCCATTTATCAGGACATCGCCGAGCGGACAGGCGGAGACATTTACATTGGCGTGGTGGGGCCTGTACGGTCGGGGAAATCCACGTTTATCAAGCGGTTCATGGAGGCGCTGGTGCTCCCCAACATCGGGGAGGGCTACTCCAGGGAGCGGGCGCGGGACGAGATGCCGCAATCGGCGGCGGGCAAGACGGTGATGACCACCGAGCCCAAGTTCATCCCCGACGAGGCGGTGACCGTCCATCTGGACGGAGCGGCCAACATGCGGGTCAAGATGATCGATTGCGTGGGGTACCTGGTGCCCGAGGCGCTGGGTACCATTGAGAACGGTCAGCCCCGCATGGTGCGCACGCCCTGGTCGGAGGAGCCTATGCCCTTTGTGGAGGCCGCCGAGTTGGGCACCCACAAGGTCATCACCGAGCACGCCACCATCGGTATGCTCATCACCACCGACGGCTCCATCGGCGAGATCTCCCGCGATGCCTACGTCGAGGCCGAGGAGCGGGTTGTACGGGAGCTCAAGGCGCTGGGCAAGCCCTTCGCGATGATCCTCAATTCCGCCCATCCCGAATCCGAGGCGGCCGCGGGGCTGGCCTACGAGCTGGAGGCCAAGTACGGGGTGCCCGTGGCGCTGGTATCCTGCATGGATCTGGACGCCGAGGATATCCGTCACATT
>JAZQXS010000359.1:0-13171 GCA_045633025.1 Eubacteriales bacterium
CGCTCGTCCTGCTGATCTGCGCCTGCCTGCCCGCCTGCGACGATGCGACACAAGACAACAAAAACAACGGCTGTCTGACCATCGTTTGCACCAATTACGCCGCCTTTGACCTCGCCCGCGAGATCGTGGGGGGCGGCGCGATCCCCGACACCACCTCGGTGCAGATCTCCATGCTGGGCCGCCCGGGGCAGGATATGCACAGCTACGAGCCCACCGCCAAGGACATCATCGAGCTGGCCTCCGCCGACGTGGTGGTCTGCGCCGGAGCCGAGGGCTGGCTGGATGCCGCTATCTCATCCTCGGGGAACAAGGACGCCCTCCGCGTATCCATGATGGAGGTCTGCGATACCATAGAGGGCGAGCACGACCATGACCATGACCACGGAGGGGAGGATTGCTCCCTGATCGGACAGGACGAGCACGTTTGGCTCTCGGTGGAGAATGCGATTCGTATCGCGGAGGCGATTGAGTCGGCGCTCTGCCGTGTGGACGCGCAAAACGCATTCGCCTGGCAGGCGAGCGGCGCGGCGTTTCAGAGCGAGCTTGCCGCGCTGAAGGACGATTACGCCGCCATGATGGCCTCTGCTACCCGTAATACCGTGGTCATCGCCGACCGCTACCCCTTTGCCTACCTGTTCCGCGAGCTGGGGCTGGAGTGCGTAGCCGCCTTCCCCGGCTGTTCCTCCGAGACCTCGGCCTCCTTTGCCACCCAGACCCGCCTCATTGAAACGGTCAAGGAGCTTTCGATCCCCTACGTTTTCGTCATGGAGGGCTCGGACGGGAAGGTCGCATCGGTGGTCTCGCAGGAAACGGGAGCGGGCGTACTGACCCTTGATTCCATGCAGGTGATGAAGGATTTTGCGGAATCCGCCTCCTACGTGGAGATCATGCGAAAGAATCTGGAAAATCTGAAAAAGGCATTGCAATAAAGGAAAAATATGTCACTGATAACATGTAAGAATCTGACCCTGGCCTACGACTCGGGCGTGGTGGCCTCGGACGTGAGCTTTTCGCTGGAGGCAGGGAACTACCTCTGCATCGTCGGGGAAAACGGATCGGGCAAGAGCACGCTTCTCAAGTCCGTGCTGGGTCTGCACCCCATCCACAGCGGTACGCTGACCGTAGCCCCCGAGGCGCGCAGGAGCGGCATCGGCTACCTCCCCCAGCATACCCCTGCCCAGAGAGATTTCCCCGCATCGGTGAAGGAAATCGTGCGGTCGGGATGCCTGCGCCGGAGCGGGATGCGCCCCTTTTTCCGGGCATCGGACAAGAAGCTGGCCGAGGAAGCCATGGTTCGCATGGGCATTGACCATCTGGCAGGACGGTGCTATCGCGAGCTCTCAGGCGGACAACAGCAGAGAGTGCTTTTGGCAAGAGCCTTTTGCGCCACGGGACAGCTCATCCTGTTGGACGAGCCCATAGCGGGGCTGGATCCCTTGGCCATGACCGAAATGTACAGCATGATCGCGGATATGAACCGGGAGGGCGTGGCTGTGATCATGGTTTCCCATGACGTGTCGGCGGCGGTCAGCTACGCCAGCCATATTCTGCATATGGGTAAGACCACCTCCTTCTTCGGCACCACCGAGGCCTATCTGAATACTCCCGTGGGTCAGCAATTTGCCCACCGCGAGCGGGGAAGCTACGGGGATTGGAATCCGCATACCGCATGGGACGCCCCCAATATCGGGCAGATCCTGGACGTCCGCGCCAAGCCGGATGCCCGTTCGGTGCTGGGCGCGCGGGCGGTGTCGGCGGACAGTACCGTCACCGAGACCCGCCGCAAGTCCCGCCGCGATCAGAGCGGCCGAGAGGAGGGGAGCGTATGAATATCCTGCAAACCCTGGTTAACTATTTTTCCTACCCCTTCGTCCGTTACGCGGTGATCGCAGGCATTCTGATCTCCCTGTGCGCCGGGCTTCTCGGAGTGGTGCTGGTGCTGAAGCGCTACGCCATGATCGGCGACGGACTTTCCCACGTGGCTTTCGGCGCCATGGCGGTGGCCGCCGTTCTGGGCTTTGCGCCCATGACCGTGGCTCTGCCCGTCACCGTAGCGGTGGCTGTTCTGCTCCTTTTGGCGGGGGAAAAGCAGCTCATCAAGGGAGATTCCGCCATCGCCATGCTCTCGGCGGGCTCTCTGGCGGTGGGATACCTGCTTCTGAACCTGTTTCCGTCCTCGGATACGGGAAGCCTGTCGGGGGACGTCTGCGCCTCCCTGTTCGGCTCCACCTCCATGATGACCCTGTCGGGGTCGGACGTGTGGCTCTGCGTGGGGCTTTCCGCGGCGGTGATCGGATTTTTCGTGATCTTCTACCACAAGATCTTCGCCGTCACCTTCGACGAGGGCTTTGCCACCTCCTCGGGCGTGCGGGTGCGGTTCTATAATTTCCTCATCGCGGCGGTCAGCGGCGTGGTCATTGTCCTGGCCATGAAGCTGGTGGGCGCTCTGCTCATTTCATCCCTGATCATTTTCCCCGCTCTGTCGGCCATGCGGGTGTTCCGCAGCTTCCGTTCGGTGGTGATCTGCTCTGCCGTGATCTCGGTGGTGGGCTCTCTGACGGGACTTCTGCTGGCGCTCCTGCTCTCTACCCCCACGGGCGCATCGGTGGCCGTGGTGCATATTGGGATATTTATTGCCTTTACGTTGGTGGGAAAAATCCGGCATGGTTGACGGTAATATGCGTTAAACAGTAACAATAACTATAAATGAGCAAATTCGAATTATGTACAAATGATGTGTGTTTACTGCTTGAGAATACCCTCTCACCACTTCGCGGAGCTCCCCCGAAGGGGGAGCCTTGTGGGAAATACTGCTCTTAATAGGCTCTCCCTTTGGGAGAGCTCCCCCGAAGGGGGTGAGAGGGGTGTTTCCTTTTGGGAATTTACAAATTTGCTCATTAAGGGTTTTGGCCGCCGGAGGCACACTTTCTATTCAAGGTTTTATTCGTAATTTGGTATGAATTGATACACGAAAGGATACCTATGCAAGATCTACTCTCTCTGCTCCCCGCCGAGCTGGAAGCCCTGCTTCTGTCGGTGGGCGAGCCCAAATACCGCGCGGGACAGATGTTTCCCCAGCTTCACAAGGGGCTGTCCCCCGATGAAATGACCAATATCGGCAAAAAGACCCGTGAAAAGCTGTCCGAGGCGGCCGAATATCACCTGCCCGCGGTGCGCCGCAAGCTGGTGAGCGCGCTGGACGGCACCGTGAAGTATCTCTTTGAGTTGCGGGACGGCCACTGCGTGGAATCGGTGGTGATGCGGTACAATCACGGCAACACCATTTGCATTTCCTCCCAGGTCGGCTGCCGCATGGGGTGCAAGTTCTGCGCCTCCACCATCGGCGGCAAGGTGCGGGATCTGATCCCCGGTGAACTGCTGGGCCAGGTCATCGCCGCGCAGAAAGATATGGGGGAGCGCATCTCCAACATCGTCATGATGGGCATTGGGGAGCCTCTGGATAACTACGACAACGTGGTGAAGTTTCTCCGTTTGGTGGCGCACCCCGACGGCTTGAACATCGGCTACCGCCACATCTCCCTATCCACCTGCGGCGTGGTATCGGGTATTCACAAGCTCATGGAGGAGGATCTTCCCATCACCCTCTCCATCTCCCTCCACGCCCCCGACGACGTGACCCGTTCCTCCATCATGCCGGTGAACAACCGCTGGGGAGTGGACGAGCTTTTGACCGCCTGCAAGGCCTACTACGACAAGACGGGTCGCCGTCTGTCCTTTGAATACACCCTGATCGCGGGCAAGAACGACACCCCCGAGGGCGCCTCCAATCTGGCTAACGTCCTCAACCGCCATCTGCGGACGCGGACAACCACCATGCCCATCCACGTCAATCTCATCCCCGTCAACGAGGTGGAAGAGACCGGCTTCTCCCGCTCCTCCGACGAGGCTGTCAAGGCCTTTGCCGCCGTCCTGGAAAAGCGGGGCATCCGCGCCACCATCCGCCGCAAGCTGGGCGCTGACATCAACGCCTCCTGCGGGCAGTTGAGACGTGCGGAGCAGAAGGAGAGCGGGGGAGAGTGAACGAGGGAGAGGAGAACGAGGGGCTCTGCCCCTGACCCCCGGTCAAGAACCTTTTTGGAAAAAGGTTCTTGACGATCTCCAAAAACTTTTGGGAAATTTGATTTCTGCTGTTTGCTCTTCTTGTACCCGGTTGGATTTTGGCTACCCCCATGGGGCCCCTGCCCCATTTGGATATTTTTGAAAAAAGGAAAAAAACATGTACGCATTTGAATCTTCGGGCTCCCGCAAGCCCTTACACGCCATGGTGATCGGGGCTTTTGTGGCGGCCGTTACCCTGTTTACGATTTCAAATCAAGAGGGGATGCCTATGCCCTTTCTGTTCCAGGCGGGGGCGATCGGGTGTCTGACCGCGGCCGTTTACCTGTTGGTGCGGTACTCCTTGAAATTGTACCGCTATGCCGTGGAACCCAACAATATCGTGGATGCAAACGGTATTGAGCAGTACGATCTGGTCATTACAGAGATCGTGGGTAAGCGCATGACCGTGGTTTCCCGCGTGGCTCTGCGGGATATTGACAAGTCTGCCGTGGCGGTGATCCGTCGGTCGGAGGACAAGCAGGCTATGGAGGATATCTGTCGTGACAAAAAGGTATTCCGCTATGAAAATACCCCTGCCGCGGCGGTCTCCTGCTACGTTTCCATTCCCGAGGAGGGGGCGGTGGTCGTCATTCCTTCCGATGAAAAAATGGTGAGGATTCTCAAAGGAGAGATTTGGTAGATCATGGAGATCATCATTTACCTGTGCATCGTGCTGGCGTCGGTGACCCAATCCGCCTCCACGAAGGGCTATAACCGAGGCGGCGGCGCGTCGCTGGTGTTCAATGCCCTCAAGACCCTGTCGGCTTTCCTTCTGTTTTTGGTCATCAGCATCCCGCAGTTTACCTTCCATACGCCGACGGTGTGGTACGGTCTTCTCTACGGCCTTTCCCTGTGCCTATCCATGTACGCGGGCTACCGCGCGCTGGGGCTTGGGCCCATGGCGCTGACCAGTATGCTGGTGTCCTTCTCCCTGCTCATGCCCCTTTTGTGGGGGATTTTCGTGCGGAGAGAGCCCTTCGGCGCCTTGAAGGGAGCAGGACTCGCGCTCCTTCTGCTCTCCCTTCTGCTGGTCAATGCCCACAGCCTGCGCCCTGCTCCGAAAACTGAAAGATCCGCGTCGGGACAGGGGCTTTGGCTTTTGTTCGTGGCGGTGACCTTCCTCTGCAACGGCGTGTGCTCCATCCTGCAAAAGGAGCACCAGACCGCCTACCCCTCCCTGTACAATCGGGAGTTCATGCTCATGGCCATGCTGCTCTGCGCGGCAGTGTACGTAACGGCGGCGCTGATCCGCGTTCCCCGCGGAGCCTGGAAAACCACCCCCCGCAAGGGAATGGGCATTCTGTCGGGCGTAACCAATGCCCTGGCCAATTTTCTGACCCTTGTTTTGGCGGGGATGGAGAACGCCTCGGTGCTCTTTCCCATCGTGTCGGCGGGAACCATCCTGTCCGCTCTCGTATGCGGGCGGCTGGTATTCAAGGAGCGCTTGAAGCCAAACCAGTACGCAGCCCTCGCGTTGGGCGTTCTGGCGATCGTACTGATGAAGCTGTCATAAACGTGTTGCCGAGCCATGGACAAATATATACTTTGATGTAAGGACCGTCGGGGACGCCGGTCCCTACAAAACCGAGTTGTTCTTATATAATGTACAGAACGAAAAAACGTCATCCTACAAGGAGAAACTACTATGATCGTACTGACTACAACCGACCTGACCCTCCGCTTCGGCACCACCTCTGTGCTGGAAAAGGTATCCTTTTCGGTGGACGAGCGGGATAAACTGGGCATCATCGGTGTCAACGGAAGCGGAAAATCCTCCCTGTTCAAACTTCTCACGGGTGAATACGAGCCCACCGAGGGCGAGGTGTACCTGTCCAAGGGTAAGACCATGGGGATTCTGACCCAGGAGGGCGCCTTTGACGAAGATGGCGAGGACGGAACCGGAGATGAAACCGCGATCCAGCATATGCTCCACGCTTTCCCCGCCCTGCTGTCCGCCGAGGCTGAGCTGGAGTCCATGCAAAGCGCGCTGGATGCCGGCGCTTCGGCCATCGGAGAGTCCGAGTACGACCGGATCACCCGCGCCTATTCCGCCCTCCATGAGAAGTTCATCCGCGACGGCGGGTTGGAATTCCGCGGCCGCTGTGTAGGCATTCTGCGGAGTCTGGGCTTTGACGAAGCCCTGTCCAATATGCCCGTGAAGTATCTGAGCGGCGGTCAGAAGACCCGCCTCGCGCTGGGTATCCAGCTCTCCCGCAAGCCCGACGTCCTGCTCCTCGACGAGCCGACCAACCATTTGGATATCGAAACGCTCTCATGGCTGGAGCGGTTCCTTTCGGACTACGACGGATGCGTCATGGTGGTCTCCCACGACCGTTACTTCCTCGACCGTGTGACCAATAAGACCCTCTGCATCCAGAACCACCGCGCCAAGCTTTACAACGGCGGCTATACCCAAAGCATGGAGCAGCGGCGCATCGATCGGGAGATCCAGGAAAAGCACTATAAGGATCAGCAGAAGGAGATCGCCCGACAGGAGGCCTACATCGCCCAGCAGAGAGCCTGGAACCGCGAGCGCAACATCATCGCCGCCGAGTCACGGCAGAAGATGCTGGATAAGATGGTGCGGGTGGAGAAGCCCGAAAACGCCCCCAAGCCCATCCGCTTGAAGTTCACCGCCTCCCGTCCCAGCGGCAACGACGTGCTGGATCTGCGGGACGTGTCCATGGGCTTTGACGGGCGGATGCTGTTCGAGCACTTGAATTTTCTCGTGAAGAAGGACGACCGCCTGCTGGTTCTGGGTCAGAACGGCTGCGGAAAATCCACCCTCATCAAGCTCATCATCGGCAAGCTGGAGCCCCTTTCGGGCATCATAGAGGCGGGCTATAACGTGGAGATCGGCTACTACGACCAGGAAAACCAGAATCTCGACCCCGCAAACACGGTGCTGGACGAGCTGTGGAACGCCTACCCCCGCATGACCGAGACCGAGATCCGCAATACCCTCGGCCAGTTCCGCTTCGTGGGGGAGGACGTGTACAAGGAGGTCAGCGTGCTGTCGGGCGGCGAACGGGCGCGGCTGACGCTGGCCAAGCTGATTTTGTCCAAGATGAATCTTTTGGTGCTGGACGAGCCCACCAACCACCTGGATATCGACTCCCGCGAGGCTCTGGAGACCGCGCTGGAGGGCTTTGACGGCACCATATTCGCGGTGTCCCACGACCGTTACTTCATTGAAAAGCTGGCTACCCGTATCATCGAGATCACCCCCGGGCGGGGCGCGACCCTTGTGGACGGGCAGAGCGGCGGAGATTTTACCGACTACCGCGTGGAGCATAAGGGCGAGGCCTACACCGAGTACCGCCGCTTCATGGAGGCGAGAGGGCAGGGAAATACCGTCAAGCCCACCACGATGGGAACGGTGTCCGCGGCATCCGCGGGCGACGCCTCCACCGCCTCCAAGGAGGCCTACCAGCAGGCCAAGGCATCCGCCGCCGAGGCGCGCAAAAAGAAGAACCGCATCGAAAAGCTCCAAAAGGAGGCCGAGCGGTTGGAAACCGAGATCGAAGCCATCGACGAGGAGCTGAACGGCTCCGCGGCCACTGATTACGTTCGCGCCGCCGAGCTGGACACCCGTAAGAGCGAATGCGAGGAGGCCTTGATGGCGGTTTACGAGGAGCTGGAGGAGCTGGAGGGGTGATCCTCAAAAATGCAAGGAGAGAAATACCATGCTGCGTGACTTCACAAAAGACAAATTCGACGTCATCATCCAAGCCGGCCAATCCAACTCCGAGGGGGCGGGCTATGGCTCCGTGGCGGAGCCCTATACCCCCGACGAGCGGGTATGGTATCTGAATCAGAACGGTACCCTTACCCTTGCCGCCGAGAAAGTATGGTACAACGACGTGCGGGGCAATTTCGGCCTGCCCTTTGCGCGGGAATATATCCGCGCGGGGATGCTGGACGAGGGGAGACGGCTGCTGATTTTGCGGTGCGCCGTGGGGAGCTCGGGCTTTTTGAGCGGTCGCTGGGGGATGGGCGACGATCTCTATCTCCAGATGATGGAAATGACCCGCACAGCCCTCTCGCTCAACCCCGAAAATCGCTTGGTGGCGCTGCTTTGGCACCAGGGCGAGACCGATTCGGTACGGGGTGCTTCCTTTGAGGTGTACTACAAGCACCTGTCCGATCTGCTGGCATCGGTACGCGCGGTCTTCGGCGCGCCCGACCTGCCCTTTATCGCGGGGGATTTCGTTCATGATTGGAAAAGCGACAATATGGAGATCTGCACCCCCGTGGTGGAGGCCACGCGGGCGGTCTGCCGTGATTGCGGCTACGGCGGCTTTGCCGAGTCGGAGGGTCTGCTCTCCAACCGCCGGGAGCTGGACTACCGCCCCTTGAACTGGGGAGACGATCCCATTCACTTTTCACGAAAGTCTGTCTATGAATTGGGACGGCGGTATTTCGCGGAGTTTGAGCGGATTGTGGGAGAATAAATTTTTGTAAAAAAACCGAATACTTCGTTTTGTGAAGCGTTCGGTTTTTTTATTATATGTTTCATTTAACTAGCGGAATTTTTACCAATCATTTTTTGTAGTTTTGAAAAAATATCAGCGTTATTAAGTTCATCCCAGAAGGCTGTAAATACATCCGTAGAATAATCGTCTTTCCTTTCGGTAATCCATACTTTTTCTTTTGAAGCTATAATCGAATATTGAACACCAAGCAGTTTGGCATAGCTTCTTGCCTGTGTTTTTACTTCTTCCAAATATTTGAGAGTTGGGATGCTTAATTTGGCCTCGATTAAGTAACGCGCAGAGTAATGGCCTTTGGTCTTATGAGGCAGTATGACAAAATCGGGAATCAGAGCATGGTTGTGATTTCCAATTTCGATGTAGAGCTGTTGAACGTAGTCGTTTTCGGAATATCCGAGTTTTGCCAACAGTGGCTTTATCAGCTTATTTTCTACATCTTTTTCCAGTGCAAACTCAGTATTATTTTCTGAAACACAAAATTCTAACCTTGGAATTTCAGCTTCGGCAATATCCATTAAATGATTATATTGCGATGGCAAGAGTTCAACACCGTTTATGCCCTGCATATTCTTTTTTACTATGGGGAGATTACCCATTATGCAGTCATTTTGCAATTCTTTTTGAGTGATTTGCTTGATTCCCACAGGATTGGAGATATATGTACATCTGTAATAGTAAAAAAAGGGGTCATTGAATCCGACTGAAACACTTCTCCAAACAGAATTAATGGCACTGATTGGAGAACGTAGATACATGACGATCATATCTCCTGCTTTGGTGTCGGGGTTACACTGCCATGCGGTAATGGTATCGGAATTATCGGATAAAAAAGCATCATTTTTGTGGCCACCGATGAAATATGCTCCTTTAGGTTCCGGTAAATTTTTGATAATATAGCTTTCAATGCCACCAATATAATTTGGGGCAAAATCATAAAGAAAAGCGCAGAGTTCGGCAGGTGTCAAATTATGTTCAATACGAAAATCATTCATACAGACGCAAAAAGCTACGTAATATAAAATCCTTCCTTCATAATCCTTTTTTATTGGAAGATCAGGCAGTTCTATATCAAATTCTGCCGCAATTTTTTGCACAATATTGAAATTGCACTGGAAATAATATGGGACAAACATTTCTCCTAATTCAATTGAAAAAAGAGTGGAAAAATATTCTATTGAACGAGAGAAGGCCTGAAACGCGGATTGAAAAGAGTTTCCGTTTTGCTCTAAAAAAATATTGCAGATATATTCTGCGGCTGACTCGAAGGTATATTCTTCTCCATCTTCAAAAAAATACTCTCCATCGTTCAGAGAAACAAAAAGCTCCAGTAATTGGGATTTTACGTCGTCGTTTATAGATTTGCACGGACAAAATGTGTTGTGTAATTCCGCTACTTTTTCAGCGTACTCTTTTGAAAATTCACCTGAAAAATTTGTAGCAAAAAAATCCACAATTTTTTGACCGCCACCTGCTAAATATGTTTTCCAAATGTATTTGTTGAACATGTCATTTCTCCTGATTTTTGTTTTATTATATCACATTTTTTTTAGAATTGGAAGTAGGTTATCAAAAATTTATTTATCCCAAAAATCCCCCATTTTCCCCTTGCAAATCAAAGGGAAGTATGCTATACTAAAAGAAAACTTTTCCACACCCAAATCCCTATGACAAGCAAGAATCGAGAACACCATGAATCATACCCATCTCCACGAGAATTTTCCCATCCTGCCCGGTCTGCGAGCCCGCGCCGTCATTGATACCCAAGCACTCATTTCCAACTACCACGCCATTTTTGATCCCGTCCGTGAGGTCTCTCCCCATACGATCCCCATCGCCGTCGTCAAGGCCGATGCCTACGGCCACGGCATCCGCCCCGTGGTGGGCGCCCTTCTGGGGGAGGGCTGCCGCTTCTTTGCGGTGGCCTGCCTGGAGGAGGCCGTTGCCCTCCGCCGCCTGCTCCGCGAGCTGACCGAGGAGCCCGACTCCGCCGTCGACATCCTCATTCTGGGATACTCCGCCCCCGAAAACGCGGGGATCCTTGCGCGCTATGCGGTGACCGCCACTCTCATTTCGGAGGATCACACCCGCCGTCTGCTGTCCTGCGCCCGCGCCGAGGGAGTCACAGTCAAGGCGCACGCCGCGCTGGATACGGGTATGAACCGCATCGGCTACCCGGCTCACAGTGAGGAAGAGATTTCCGACACCGTGGCGGCATTGGCCGCTCTTGCCCATGAGGAGGGGCTTCGGCTCGACGGTCTGTTTACCCATTTCGCCCGCGCCGACGAGGATTATGATACCGAAATGAACAGCCCCGACAGCCTGACCATGACCCAGTACGCCCGTTACCGCCGCGCGCTGGACGGACTCACCCGACGGGGTGTCCGCCCTCGGGTCTGCCACGTCTGCAACAGCGCGGCGGCCATCCGCTTCCCCTGCGCCCTGCCCGAGGGATGCATGGACGCGGTACGGCTGGGCATCAATCTCTACGGCTACGGGGTGGATTTTCCACAGGGGAATGGTACGACATCCCAAGCCGCCCACACCGTCCCCGTCATGAAGCTGGAGACGGTGGTGACCCACATTCACACCCTGCGCCCCGGGGAGACGGTTGGCTACGGCGGGACGTTTTCGGCGGATACCGACCGTACTTTGGCTACCCTGCCCATTGGCTACGCCGACGGCTGGATCCGGGATTTTTCGGGCGCGGCCGTGACCTTCCACACCCCTGCGGGGGATATAACTGCCCCCATTGTGGGACGGGTCTGCATGGATCAATGCATGGCCGACGTGACCGGCCTGCCCGTGGAGGTGGGCTGCCGCGTGACCCTGTTCGGGCAGACCTCCGACGAGCTGGAGGCGCTGGCGCGGCGGGCGAATACCATTACCTACGAGCTGCTTTGCTTGATCACCGCCCGTATTCCAAGAGTGTATGGATGAATATAGAAGGCGGAAGCTCTCCTAAAGGGAGAGCCATTTCCCGCAAGGCTCCCCCTTCGGGGGAGCTCCGCGAAGCGGGGAGAGGGCGGTCGTCAACCCATAATTTGTGTATAATTCAGTATAGTCCATCATAAAAGAAAGGAACGCCCATGATCTACGACATCACCCAAGAACTGTTTTCCTGCAAGGTATTCCCCGGTGATCCCGCCCCCAAAAGAGAGATTCTGGGGGAGATCGCCAAGGGGGATATCGTCAATCTGACTGCCTTTTCCATGTGCGCCCACAACGGCACCCACGTGGATGCTCCGTCCCACTTTCTGGCCGACGGAAAGACCCTGGACGAGCTGGATCCCGCCATCTTTCTGGGGGATTGCTACGTCGTCCGCCACGAGGGGGACGTGACCGCCGAGGATGCCCACCGTATGCTGGCGAAGGCCGCTGACGCGGGGGCGGGCGAGCGTCTGCTGATCGCGGGAAGAGCCACCGTCACCCTCGAGGCCGCGCGGATATTCGCCGACGCCCGCTTGAAGCTTTTCGGCAACGAAAGCCAGACCGTGGGCCCAGAAAACGCCCCGATGGCGGTGCATCTGGCGCTTTTGGGCGCCGACGTGGCGCTTCTGGAGGGGGTCGTACTGACCGACGTGCCCGAAGGAAAGTACCTGCTCTCGGCCGCTCCGCTGAATCTGGGGGGCTGTGAGGGAGCGCCCTGCCGAGCCCTGCTGGTTTCGGGATGATTTGAAACAGGAAACAGACGGTTCGATAACCCTGTTTTACGGTAGGAGGCCGGCTCCTGCCGGGGTACGGCTATCGAACACGTCTGATCTCACGTCTAATGATATATTTCGTAGGCGATTGCAAAACTCGATACATGAGGGTACCGCACTCTCTGCCCTCCCCGGCGGGGAGGGGGAGATGCGGAGAAAGCTTTGCTTTCTTGGTTGATAAAAATCTATATGTACCAATAGCATTTTGCATTTTACAATCATTTATATATTTCAAAAAGAAAGGATATGCAACTATGAAAAATTTTCGTTTGTGCGCGCCCGCCGATGAAAAGCCCTTGGACAACTGGGTCACCGACGGGGGGTATACCTCTATTTTCCGCACCATCGCCTGTGTGGGGGACAGCCTTTCCTCGGGCGAGTTTGAGACCCTGGACGGAGAGACGGGGGTGCGGCATTATTACGATATGTTCGAATATTCCTGGGGGCAGTTCATGGCTCGCATGGCGGGGTTGACGGTATATAACTTCTCCCGCGGCGGCATGACGGCTTCGGAGTATTGCGAGAGTTACGCCGCGGCCATGGACTGGTGGAACTCCGACAAGGCGGCTCAGGCCTACATCATCGCGCTGGGGGTCAACGACATCATGAATGCGGGTCAGCCCCTGGGCGAAATGAGCGACATCTGCCCCGAGGATCCGACGAAAAACGCCAAGACCTTCACGGGCTACTACGCCCGTATCATCCAGCAGTATAAGACCATCCAACCCGACGCGAAATTCTTCCTGGTGACCATGCCTCGGGACGGCCGCACGGGCAAGGAGGCGCTGGGGGATGCTCACGCCGCCCGTCTCCACGAGTTGGCCGCCTACTTTGACAACACCTACGTCATCGACCTCC
>JAZQXS010000360.1:0-8335 GCA_045633025.1 Eubacteriales bacterium
CGCTTCGCTCGTTTTCGGCTCCCCCAGTAGAACTGGGGGGTTATTTGGATACCAAAAAACGGCCTACCGTTTCCAAAAACGGTAGGCCATAGCTTTTACTTCAGGCTCTCCAGGTAAGCGGCAACGTCGCCTACGGTCACCAGCTTGTGGATGTCGTCGTCATCGATGGTGACGTCGAGCTTCTCCTCGCAAATCATGATGAGATTCGCCAGCTCGATGGAATTGATACCCAGATCCGAGGACAACTCAGCATCGGGGGTAATGGCGGCGGGATCGATCTGCAACTCGTCTACGAGCAGCTTTTTCAAGGTCTCCAGCATTGTGTGTACACTCCTTTTCTCCGCTGTGCGGACGTGATAGGGCGTGTCGCCACACCCTCCCATATAACAACAGTATTATTATAGCCTATGGAAGTTGATTTGTCAAGTCATTTTTGAATTTTTTCCGAAAAAACCGAAGTTTTTGGCGAAAAGCGGAGGCGCCGTTACGCCCCCGATGGGATGGGGATTTCGGTCACCGTTGACATGACCCCGAGGGTATCCTGCCCCGTCAGAAGGCGGAGGCGGGGCGGGTGATCCGTGGGCAGGGTGACCGACAGGCGGCAGAGCGAGTATCCCTCCGCGCCATCGCCGCCCTCGGCGTAGGCGAGGTTGATCACGTAGCCGCTCTCCCCCTCCAGAAGTTCGGGCGAGGCGGTCACGGACGCGCCCCCGTGGGGATAGTATATGAGATAGGTAAACGTCGTATGCCCGTCGGTCTCGGCTTCGTGGCGGAGGGTGTAGGCGTCGAACTGATCGTCTCGGTCGGGCGCCTCACAGCCGGCCAGCCACTCGCCCGCGGGGGTGTCGGCGGGGAATGCGTTTCGGGTGAGTCCGTCGGCAAAGGACACATCCGCGCCCTCCGCCGCCGCGTAGGTTTCCCGAGCAAAGGTCTCGCGATCGTTATAGGAGGGCTTCTTGTCCCCGCAGGACGGCATCGTCCAAAGGAGCGCCGCGGTCATGGCGGCGGCCAAAATCATTTTGGGGGCTTTATTTCGGGTCATAGATCATACCTCACGCAAACGGCGCATACACTCGGTTGAAGCCGAGCCGAGCCGCGTTATTGTTTTCTGGGGTGCGCGGGGCTATACCCTCTGCATCCCTATTTTTTTATTATACACGACATTTATGGCGTAATCAAGCGGATTTTATGAATTTTTGTGGTCTGTGGCGGAAAGTGTCAACGGATTTTGGGGATGAGGGGTCACGGTGCGACAAACGGCGCGGGGAAAATCGGGTATAATGGAGATATCACAGGGACGGGGGTGGTCACATGGAGACGGAGGTATACGCCGACGTACTGTTTCTCATCAACGCGGGCATGGACGGGCTATGCTTTCTTTTGACCGCGCGGCTTTTGCATCGCAAGCTCACGCCGTGGCGCTTATGGGCGGGAGCGGCGCTGGGCGGGGTGTATGCCGTCCTGTCTCTGCTGGCAGACACGGGACAAGCCGCGGCGCTCGCGATAGACGCGGCGGTCTGCCTCCTGCTTTGCGGCTTGGTTTTCGGGGGACGGACGGCGGGGAAAGGGCAATTCATCCCGGCGGCGGCCACGTATTTCCTGCTCTCCATGGCGCTGGGCGGCGTGATGACGGCGTTGTATCACGTCTTCAACCGCCTCGAGCTCCCGGCTCTTCTGCCCGACGGAGGCGGCGACGGGATCGACGCGTGGGTGTTTCTGATCCTGGCGCTGGCAGGGGGCGGCATTACCCTGTGGAGCGGACGGCTTCTGCGGAGGACGGCGGCGGTGCGGCGGTGTCGGGTGGTTGTGGAAATGGACGGGAAACGCATCGAGCTGGACGGGCTTGTGGACACGGGCAACCTTCTGCAAGACCCCCTCAGCGGCCGCGCCGTCATCTGCGGGGACAAGGAAGCCCTGGCTTCCCTGCTCTCCCCCGCCCTGGCCGAGGCTCTGCGAAGCCACGGAATGGAATCCCTCTCCGGCTCGGCGGACGCCCGACGGCTCCGCCTCATCCCGGCCGGAACGGCCACCGGCGGCGGGATGCTGGTGGGATTCATCCCCGATCGGGTGGAGCTCATCTACCCGGCGGGCTCCGCAGAGAAGGTGCTCGTCGTGGATGCGGTGGTGGCCGCCGCGCCTCTTTCGGATACCCAAGCCCTCGTCCCCGCGGAGCTGATGGGGTAGGGTCGAAGGGGGGCGAGCAGGGGTTTCACACCTGCACCCCACCGGAACCTTTATATACATGACCCTTTTTAAATTTTGGGATACCTGAGGTGGGAGCCGGGGCAAAGGATCTGTTCCCTCCTCGAAAACATTCCCCAAGAAAGGAACTGATGCGAATGAAAAAAGGCGCATTGATGCAGATTTTACGAAAGATATGGCTTCGGCGCGCGGCGCGGCGGGCGCATGGAGTCTACTATATCAACGGCCCCGACGTGCTTCCCCAGCCGCTCACGCGGGAGGAGGAATCCGACGCCATTGCCACCCTGGAGGCGGGAGGCGCGGGCGCGGAGGCGGCGCGCTCCCTGCTCATCGAGCGCAACCTGCGCCTCGTGGCCTTCATCGCGCGGCGGTACGAGAACTCGGGGGTGGGGATCGAGGATCTCATCTCCATCGGCACGCTGGGGCTCATCAAGGCGGTGGGCACCTTCCGCTCGGACAAGAATATCAAGCTCGCAACGTACGCCTCCCGCTGTATCGAAAACGAGATCCTGATGTACCTGCGCAAGATCAGCGGGCGGCAGGAGGTGTCCATTGACGAGCCGCTGAACACGGATTGGGACGGCAACGAGCTCCTGCTCTCGGACATTCTGGGCAGTGACGAGGAGCCCGTCATCCGTGAGCTGGAGGAAGCCGAGGAGCGCGTCGCCCTCCGTCGGGCGGTGGCGCGCCTCCCCGAGCGGGAGCGCTACATCATCGAGCTTCGCTTCGGTCTGCGCGGGAAACGGGAAATGACCCAAAACGAGGTGGCCGAGCTGCTCGGGATCTCCCAATCCTACATATCCCGTCTGGAAAAAAAGATCCTGAAAAAGCTGCGCGCCGAGCTGGAGACCGGATGACCGCCTCCGCCCCCCGTTTATTTTCACAGAAACCTCACCAACATTCCCCAAAAGATTATTTTGAATACCAAACAAATTTCGACACACGTTAACACGCAATTCATTTTTTCGTGATATAATATGTAAAATATTGATTTGTCAACCTGAATGAATAGGAGTGAATTGGCTATGACGAATACGGATCGCGTGTATCTTCCCTGGGAGCTGATCGAAGCGCCTGCGCGGGCTGATTCCAACGGCCGTTATGCGGCGATTGGTATTGATATTGGCTCCACCACCGCCAAAATTGTGGTCTTTTGTGACGGAAAGCTGGTATATTCCTGCTATGAACGGCATTTTTCACAGGTACGCCCCAAGACCCTGGAGCTGCTTTTGCGCATCAAGGATATGGTCGGCGACCGCCCCGTAGCGGTCTCTATCTCCGGCTCGGCCGGTCTGGGTCTGGCCAACGCCGCGGGGATCCCCTTCGTGCAGGAGGTCTTCGCCACGGGCGAGACCATCAAGCACCTGGAGCCCGACACCTCGGTGGTCATTGAGCTGGGCGGCGAGGACGCCAAGGTCATCTTCTTCAAAGGCGGCATCGATGAGCGCATGAACGGCACCTGCGCTGGCGGTACGGGCGCCTTCATCGACCAGATGGCGACCCTTTTGGACGTGACCGTGGAGGAGCTGGACGAGCTCGCCATGAACCACACCCGTATCTATCCCATCGCCTCCCGTTGCGGCGTATTCGCCAAGACCGATATCCAGCCCCTCCTCAATCAGGGCGCGGCCAAGGAAAACATCGCCGCCAGCATCTACGCCGCCGTGGCCTCCCAGACCATCGCGGGTCTGGCGCAGGGACGGAAGATCGACGGCAAAGTCATGTTCCTCGGCGGCCCTCTGTACTTCTGCCGCGGGCTTCGCGCCGCCTTCAAGGAGGCCTTGAAGCTGGATGACGAGAACGCCGTATTCCCCGACTACGGCCGCCTGTCCGTGGCGCTGGGCGCCGCGCACTACGCCTGCGGGCTGGATCACAGCACGGATATGGAGACCCTCATCGCGCGGGTAGAGGCGTCCACCCACGAAAAGCTGGAGGCCGCTCACACCCCGCCCCTGTTCGCCTCCGAGGCGGAATACAAGGCGTTCTGCGACCGCCACGCCAAGGCGTCCGTCAAGACGGTATACCCCGCCGACTATACGGGCAACGCCTACGTCGGCATCGACTGCGGCTCCACCACTACCAAGCTGGTGCTCATGGGCGAGTCGGGCGAGCTGATCTACTCCTACTACCATTCCAACCGCGGTAACCCCGTGGGCATCGTCAAGGAACAGCTCCGCGAGATCTACAAGCTCTGCGGCGACCGCATCACCATCAAGGGCTCGGCGGTCACGGGCTACGGTGAGGAGCTCATCCGCCACGCCTTCCACATCGACCGCGGCCTCGTCGAGACCATGGCACACTTCACCGCCGCCAAGTACTTCAATCCCAACGTGGACTTCATTCTGGACATCGGCGGCCAGGACATCAAGTGCTTCAAGGTCAAGGGCGACGCCATCGACTCCATCATGCTCAACGAGGCCTGCTCCTCGGGGTGTGGCTCCTTCATCGAGACCTTCGCCCGCTCCATGGGGCATGATGTGGACGAATTCGCCCGTCTGGGTCTGTTCGCCAAGGCGCCCGTGGAGCTGGGTACCCGCTGTACGGTGTTCATGAATTCCTCGGTCAAGCAGGCGCAGAAGGACGGCGCCACCGTGGGCGACATCTCCGCAGGACTGTCCCGCAGTGTGGTCAAGAACGCCATCTATAAGGTCATCCGCGCCGGCTCCGCCGAGGAGCTGGGTCGGGAGCTGGTGGTGCAGGGCGGTACCTTCCTCAATGACGCTGTCCTCCGCTCCTTTGAGATGGAGATTGGGTGCAACGTCATCCGTCCCCAGATCGCAGGCCTCATGGGCGCCTTCGGCGCGGCGCTGTTCGCCCGTTCCCTGCGCCTGGATCACTCCGAGACCATGACCGAGGCGGAGCTCGCCTCCTTCGTCCATACGTCCAAGGCCGCTACCTGCCGCGGCTGCGGCAACAACTGCCATCTGACCATCAACACCTTCGCAAACGGCGAGCGCTACATATCCGGAAACAAGTGCGAGCGGGGCGCGGGTCTGAAAATGCCCGAGGGCGCAGACATCATCCCCAACCTGCACCAGTACAAGCGGGATCGCTTCGCCGCTCTTGAGGAGCAGAGCCGCGACGGCGGCCGCGGTACCATCGGTATCCCCATGGCGCTGGGTATGTATGAGCTGGCGCCCCTGTGGCACGCTTTGTTCACCGAGCTGGGCTTCTACGTCACCTTCTCGGGTCCCTCCACCCGCGACCTCTACCTGAAGGGGCAGTTCTCCATCCCCTCCGACACCGCCTGCTATCCCGCCAAGATCATGCACGGTCACATGGAACAGCTCGTGGAGCGCGGAGTCGACGCCATTTTCTACCCCTGCCTGACCTACAACATCAACGAAAAGACCGGCGACAACCACTACAACTGCCCTGTGGTCGCCTACTACTCCGAGCTGCTCAAGGGCAACATGGAGTCCGTCCGCGGCACGCGGTTCCTCCATCCCTACCTCAACATCAACGACCGCCGCGAGCTGGTCAAGGAGCTCACGGCGTACCTCAGCGATCACGTGGGCGGGATCAGCAAGGCCGACATTAAGCGCGCCGTCGCGGTGGCCTTCGACGCCTACGACAAGTGGATGGCCGACATCCGCCGCGAGGGCGAGACCGCGCTGAAATGGGCTCGCGAGCGGGGCGCGCGGATCATGGTGCTCTGCGGCCGCCCCTACCACACCGACCCCGAGATCGGACACGGTATTGATAAGCTGGCCACCTCTCTGGGCTTTGCGGTGGTCACCGAGGACAGCATCGCCGGGCTGACCTCCAAGGCGCCCGTCAACGTCCTCAACCAGTGGACCTACCACGCCCGCCTCTACGCCGCCGCCCGCTACGCCGCTGACAATCCCGACGTCCAGCTCGTTCAGCTTGTGTCCTTCGGCTGCGGCATCGACGCCATCACCACCGACGAGGTGCGTACCATTCTGGAATCCCGCGGTAAGCTCTACACCCAGATCAAGATCGACGAGATCACCAACCTGGGCGCGGTCACCATCCGTTTGCGCTCCCTCATCGGCGCGCTGGAATACGGCGGAAAATCCCAAATCCCTGCGAAAAAGGCTATGGAAGGAGGCGCTTCCCATGAGTAAAAAGAAGGAACCCATCGTGGTCTCTGCGTACAGCGATATGCCCGACCGCGTCATCTTTACCGAGGAGATGAGGAAAACTCACACCATCCTCATCCCCAATATGCTCCCCAGACACTTTAAGATCCTTTCGCAGGTGTTCAACAACTACGGCTACAAGACCGAGCTGCTCACCGACGGACTCAACGGCGACGGCCAGACCGTCATCGACGCGGGTCTGAAATACGTGCACAATGACGCCTGCTACCCTGCCCTGCTGGTCATCGGTCAGTTCATCGCCGCCCTCAAGAGCGGACGGTACGACACCGACAAGGTTGCTCTGCTCCTGTCCCAGACGGGCGGCGGTTGCCGCGCCTCCAACTATATTTCCCTGCTCCGCAAGGCGCTGGTGAAGGCGGGCTTTGCCCACGTTCCCGTGATCTCCCTGAACTTCTCGGGGCTGGAGTCCATGCCCGGCTTCAAGATCACCCTGCCCATGATCCCCCGCTTGATGTACGCCATTCTGTACGGCGATCTCATCATGCTCCTGGTCAACCAGTGCCGCCCCTATGAGCGTATCAAGGGCTCGGCGGAGGCCTTGGCCGACAAGTGGAGCGACCGCCTCGCCAACGAGATGTCCGCCGTTCGGGCTGACGGAACGAAGAACGCCGGCGCGGGAAAAGCCATGAAATACAAGCACATCCTGGAGAATTACCGAGCTATCATCAAGGATTTCGCCGCCATCGAGGGAGTTTCCGAGCGCCGCGCAAGTCCCAAGGTTCGTGTCGGCGTGGTGGGCGAGATCTATGTGAAATTCTCCCCGCTCGGCAACAACGATCTGGAAAACTTCCTGGTTTCCGAGGGGGCTGAGCCCGTTTTAGCGGGGCTTTTGGATTTCTGTATGTACGTTGTGACCAACAACATGATGGACTACGAGCTGTACGGCATCGGCAAGACCAAGGCGAAGATCTACAAGATCGCAGACCGGTTCTTCCTCGGCAAGCAGAGAGACCTCATCGACGCGGTCAAGGAGAATCCCCTCTTTGACCCACCCACCCCCTTTGACCGCACCCGTACCCTGGCGCGCGACTACGTGGGCATGGGCGCCAAGATGGGTGAGGGCTGGCTGCTGACCGCTGAGATCCTGGAGCTGATCGACGAGGGCGTCAACAGCGTGGTCATCACACAGCCCTTCGGCTGTCTGCCCAACCACATCGTGGGTAAGGGCATGATGAAGCCCATCAAGGAGAACCAGCCCGACGTGAATCTCGTCGCCATCGACTACGACGCCGGCGCCACCAAGATCAACCAGGACAACCGCATCAAGCTGATGCTGGCGAATGCGAAGAAGTGATGGGGGAGCGTGCCTCCGGCGAGAATCTCCTAAAACTTTTAAAAAGGCTTTAATTGCGTGTTCCTACTCGCGGTCTGGCAGGCGGTTACTGCCGTCAGCGGGGCCCCATCCCCGCTTGCGGGTGGGGGAACGGGGGGAACGTGCCTCCGGCGAGAATCTCCTAAAACTTTTAAAGAATAATGATTCATTTTTTGACTTACTGATACCCATTCTGTTATGAAATTTCGTGAAAAACTGGCCCGTTTCCTGTACGGGCGCTACGGCGCGGACAGCCTGTACAACGCGCTGTTCGTGGCTGAACTCATCCTTTTGTTCATCGGCACCATTCTCAACGTGCTGGGCAGAGTCGAGCCCGCGCTGGCCATCGGATCCATGATCCTCTATCTGGCGGCGCTGGGGCTGCTGATCTATGCCATGTTCCGCTTTTTCTCCCGCAATATCGCCAAGCGCCGCAGGGAGAATGAGGCGTGGCTTCGTTTTCGGGCAAAATTCCGCCGCAAACCAAGACCTACACTCCCCGCCGACACCCCCGACCACATTTTCCGCGCCTGCCCCCGTTGCAAGGCAACCCTACGCCTGCCCCGGCAGAAGGGCAAGCACGAGGTGAAGTGCCCTCGGTGCGGGGAGAAGTTCGGGGTGAAGGTGAAGTGAATCTGCATAAGAAAACGCCCCATTCGGTTTTTGGCCGAGTGGGGCGTTTGACGTGGATACAGGG
>JAZQXS010000361.1:0-3008 GCA_045633025.1 Eubacteriales bacterium
GCAAGCCAAGCTCATAGGTCTCCTCGGCCGCTTTGGCCGCGTGGAGGAGATCATCGGCATGGATGACCCCACCCACTACCGAAACAAGATCCAAGCCGCCTTCAAATCCAAGAGCGGCAAGGTGATCTCGGGGGTCTACCAGTCGGCCTCCCGCCGCATCGTGGAGGTGGAGGACTGTATGCTGGAGGATGAGTGCGCCGCCCCCATCCTGGCCACCATCCGCAAGCTCTGCGCATCCATGAAGATCAAGCCCTTTGACCTGGAATCGGGACAGGGCTTTTTGCGGCACGTCCTCATCCGCCGGGGCTTTGTCAGCGGGGAGATCATGGTTGTGCTGGTCACCGCCAAGGGGGAGTTCCGCTCCGAGCGCTCCTTTGTCAACGAGCTGATCCGCCGTCACCCCGGGATCACCACGGTGGTACACAACATCAATCCCACCGATACCGCCCTGTTCCTCGGTAACGAAAGCCACGTCCTCCACGGGGAGGGCTTCATCACCGACCGCCTCTGCGGGCTGGACTTCCGCATCAGCCCCCGCTCCTTCTACCAGGTCAACCCCGTCCAGACCGAGATTCTGTACGGCAAGGCGAAGGCATTCGCCGCCCTGTCGGGCAAGGAGACGGTCATCGACGCCTACTGCGGCACGGGCACCATCGGGCTGACCATGGCCGCCGACGCAAAGGAGATCATCGGCGTGGAGGTCAACCGCGACGCGGTGGCGGACGCTATGGACAACGCCCGGCGCAACGGCATCGTGAACGCTACCTTCCACGCCGCCGACGCAGGAGAGTTCATGGAGGCCATGGCCGCCAAGGGGCAGACCGCCGACGTGGTGGTCACCGATCCGCCCCGCGCGGGCTGCAGCGGGAAATTCCTGCATAGCCTCTTGAAGCTGGCGCCCCGGCGCATAATCTACGTCTCCTGCAACCCCGAGACCCTCGCCCGCGACCTGTACACCCTCGTCAAGGGCGGATACAAGGTCAAAAAGATCCAGCCGGTGGATATGTTTCCGTTTACGGGGCATGTGGAGTGTGTGGTGGGGTTAGATCGAAAGAGCGCACACTCGTAACCCTATCTCACAGATCAAATGCTGTTTAAAAGTGTAAGTTTCACATAACGGAGGTTTCCCATGATCACGCAAACCAAATGGAACGGCAAAAACAAAGCCATCACCTTCAGCTTTGACGACGGCGTCACCCAGGACATCCGTCTGATCGAGATTCTCAACAAGTACGGCTTGAAGGGCACCTTCAACCTCAACTCCGACCTTTTGAGCCGGGATGGAGCCGCGGAGAACAACGGTCGGATCGTCCGAAGCAACAAAATCGCGGTCAGCGACGTAGCCCGCGTATACGCCGGCCACGAGGTCGCCGTCCACACCTTGACCCACCCCAATCTGACCACCCTCCCCGAGGATGAAATTGTGCATCAGGTGGAATCTGACCGCCTCGCCCTCTCGGAGATGGCGGGCTACGAGGTGATCGGTATGGCGTACCCCTGCGGCGGCGTGAACAACGACGATCGGGTAGCCTCCATCATTCAGGCACGAACGGGCGTGCGGTATGCCCGAACCATCACGTCTACCCATCGCTTCGACCAGCAGGACAATCTGTTTCGGTTTGACCCTACTGCACATTATCTTGAACCGGAAGTGGAAAAGCTGTCGGACGCATTCCTATCCCTTGAAACCGACAAGCCCCAACTACTGTATCTCTGGGGGCACTCGCATGAAATGGACATGGACTTCACCAAATGGGATAGCTTTGAACGCTTATGCAAAAAGATTTCCGGTCATGCGGATATCTTTTATGGGACGAACAGAGAAACCTTGCTGGATCTGTAAAACAGAATCCATTATCAAACAAACTTGCAACCAAAGGAGCCCCAACCATGACCATCACCCCCTACATCCACAAGGTCGCCTACTACGAAACCGACCGCATGGGCATTGTCCATCATTCCAACTACATCCGCATCATGGAGGAAGCCCGTTTGGACTTCCTTTCGCAGATCGGCTTCGGCTACGACGAAATGGAGAAAAACGGCGTCATCTCCCCCGTAACGGCGGTGAGCGGTCGCTACAAGAAGACCACCACCTACCCCGACGAGATCTCCGTCACCGTGACCGTCACCGAGGCCACCCGCGCCCTCCTCAAGCTGGGCTATGAGATGAAGGTCGGCGATACCGTCGTGTTCACGGGCGAGAGCGAGCATTGCTTTCTCGGGCAGGACGGGCGGATTTTGAACATGAAAAAGTCCATGCCGGAGTTCTACGAGACGCTCCTGCGCCTGTGCCCTGCGGAGGCTACGCCATGAAACGAACCTTACTGACTCCCGATGTTTCGCTCTTTCCCGCCGCCTACCGCCCCCTTTTGACGAATACCCCCGTCTACGACAGCTCCTGCTCCCCCGAGGCTCGGGTGTATTTCATCGACCGAGACGGCGGCTACTATCTCAAATCCGCCCCCGCAGGGAGCCTGCGAAACGAAGCCGAAAGGACGGATTTCTTCCACAAAAAGGGTCTCGGCGCGGCAGTGCTTTCCTACCTGACCGAGGGGGAGCGTGATTGGCTTTTGACCCGCGCCGTCCGCGGCGAGGATTGCACCCACGCCGATTACCTCTCTGACCCCGCCCGATTGGCCGCCCTTTTGGGCGAGACCCTGCGCGCCCTCCATGAGCTTCCGACCGAGGGCTGTCCCGCCCCCGATTATCTGAATCAATACCTGACCCTGGCCGAGTCCAACTACCGCGCGGGCAGCTACGACAAGTCCGCCTTCCCAGACAGCTTCGGCTACCGCTCCGCCGAGGAGGCGTGGACGGTTCTGACCGAGGGGAGGCATTTACTGAAAGCCGACACCCTCATCCACGGCGCCTCCTGCCTGCCCAATATCATGCTGGACGGCTGGAAATTCTCGGGCTTCATCGACCTGGGTAACAGCGGCGTGGCCGATCGCCACATCGACCTGTTCTGGGGGGCGTGGACGCTGTGGTTCAACCTCCATACCGAC
>JAZQXS010000362.1:0-4146 GCA_045633025.1 Eubacteriales bacterium
CGCCGTACAGGTGACCCGCGCGGATTACGATATCTACGATTATCTTTTGTGCATGGACGGAAACAACATACGCAATCTTCTTCGGATCGTGGGGAGTGATCCGGCAGGGAAGATCCATCGTTTCATGGAGCCCACCGAACGAGGGGGAGACGTGGCCGACCCGTGGTATACGGATCGCTTCGACGTGACCTACCGAGACATTGACGAGGGCTGTGATGCCTGGCTGTATCGTCTCCTTCCGATGGCTCGTCAAATGGGAGGCTTCGATCGGTGACCGATTTCGCCTTCGTGAGCTCTACCGCATCCCGGCTTACCAAACCGTTACGGCGGACGGTCATATCCCCGTAGATTTGTTTGAAGATTCAGAAAGGAAAACGACATGATCGATTTTAAGAATATGCCCGATACCATCCTCCCCCATTTCAAGGGCGGTGAAGGGCAAATGGTCGCCAAAATGTTTAACGACGATCAAAACCGCATCCTCTACGCCACCCTCGCCCCCGGCCACTCCATTGGCCTTCATACCCACGATACATCCTCGGAAATCATGTATTTTCTGTCGGGAACCGGTAAGGTCATCACCGACGGAATCCCCGAGACCGTCGCTCCGGGGCTCTGCCACTACTGCAAGAAGGGAAGCGCCCACACCCTCATCAACGACGGGGAGGAGAATCTGATCTTCTTTGCCGTCGTGCCGCAACAGTAAGAAAATTTTCAGAACACTTGACATTCTTATGGGGATATGGTATAATATCCCCATCTATTTTTTCTTTTCCCCGCAAGGAGGGAGCCACTATGAATAAAATTTACATCCCCGAAGGCTACAAGCCTGTGCTGGACGCCTACGACACCCAGCGCGCCATCTCCTACATCAAGAATCATTTTCAGACCGAGTTTCAGAACGCTCTGAACCTCAAGCGTGTCTCGGCGCCCCTGTTCGTCACCGACGCATCGGGCTTGAACGATAACCTCAACGGCTTTGAGCGCCCCGTTTCCTTTGACGTTCCCGCCATCGGCGAGGAGGCCGAGGTGGTTCATTCTTTGGCCAAGTGGAAGCGCCTCGCACTCAAACGCTATGGCTTCACCGTCGGGAACGGTCTGTATACCGACATGAACGCCATCCGCCGCGACGAGGAGCTGGATAATATCCACTCTATTTACGTGGATCAGTGGGACTGGGAGAAGATCATCACCCGCGAGACCCGTACCGTCGAGTATCTGCAATTGATCGTCCGCGCCATTGTCCGCGCTATCTGCGATACCAATGACCAGCTTCGCGTCCGTTTCCCTCAACTCACCACGGTTCTGGAGCGGGACGTTACCTTCATCACCTCGCAGGAATTGGAGGATATGTATCCCGATCTGAAGACCGGATCCGAGCGGGAAAAGGCCTTCGTTCGCGAGCATCATACCGCATTTATCATGCAGATCGGAGGCAAGCTCAAATCAGGCAATCGCCATGACGGCCGCGCTCCCGACTACGACGATTGGCAGCTCAACGGCGACCTGTTCTTCTGGGACGAGGTGCTTGGCCGCGCGCTGGAGATCTCCTCTATGGGTATCCGCGTGGATGCCGAGTCGCTGGATCGTCAGCTCACGATCGCGGGCTGTGACGATCGCCGCGGCCTGCCCTTCCACAAAATGCTTTTGAATAACGAGCTCCCCTTGACCATCGGCGGCGGTATCGGTCAGTCCCGTCTCTGTATGCTGATGATGGGCTGCTGCCACATCGGTGAGGTACAATCCTCCATCTGGGACGCCGAAACAATGAAAGCCTGCGAGGCCGCCGGTGTGCCGCTTTTGTAATGTGTTTTGCAAAGTATCTAAAAAATTTTT
This sequence comes from Eubacteriales bacterium, assembly GCA_045633025.1. Taxonomy (GTDB): domain Bacteria; phylum Bacillota; class Clostridia; order Oscillospirales; family CAG-272; genus CAMEON01. Next base: position 1,837 of record JAZQXS010000362.1, read on the forward strand.
TTCGCAAATTTACAGATTTATTGATAAAAAATATTGCAAAAATTCAAAAAAAGTGGTATAATAGCAAAGTAAGATTCATAAGCCCCCAAGCGGCCACGCCGTGTCGGTGTGTCGGAGAATCTTCGGTTGAAATTTGCTAAAAGGAGCAAGATTATGAAGAAGATTTACGCAGGCAAGACCAAGGATGTATATGAGCTGGAAAACGGCATCGTTCTCCTGAAGTTCAAGGATGATTGCGCCGGTAAGGACGGCGTGTTCGGTCCCGGCGAGAACTCGGTCGGACTGACCATCGAGGGCATCGGCAAGGCCAATCTCCAAACCTCTGTTTACTACTTTGAAATGCTGAAGGCCGCCGGCATCAAGACCCACTACATCTCTGCCGACGTGGAGAACGCTACCATGGAGGTTCTCCCTGCCCAGAATTTCGGTAAGGCACAGGGTGGTAACGGCTTGGAGGTTATCTGCCGTCTGGTTGCAACCGGTAGCTTTATCCGCCGCTATGGCGAGTATATCAAGAACGGCACCCGCATCGAGGGCGGTTACGTCGAGTGCACCTTTAAGAACGACGAGAAGGGCGATCCCCTGGTTACCGGTGAGGGTCTGGCTGTTCTGGGTGTTATGTCCCCCGAGATGTTCGAGACCATGAAGAAGCAGACCATTGCCATTACCAAGATCGTGGCTGGCGATCTGGCTACCATCGGTCTGGATCTGTGGGATATCAAGTTCGTGTTCGGCTACACCAAGGACGGTGAGGTCGTGCTGATCGACGAGATCGCATCCGGTAATATGCGTGTTTATAAGGGCGATGAGATCGTCGCTCCCGTCGAGCTGACTAAGCTGATTCTGAACAGATAATAGAAAACTATCGAAAAATCCTCCGTATGGAATTGACCGTACGGAGGATTTTTTTATTGTCGGATCACCGAACACGTTTCGATCCCATAATAGATAAAGCAATCAAGACACCCCTCGTCGATCATCTCTCCGCAGGCGACGATGGGCACCGCAGGGGGGCATCCTACCGTCGCCGCCGCGAGTACGCGTCCCACACACTCATGTACGGGCAGTACCTCGGCGGGAGACATCAGCGCCTCTCGGACGGACATGACCCGTCGGGGGCGCACCGGGGAAGGCTGGCCGTCCTCCAGAGCCTTGCGGCGCGGGAGAGCCAGCAGCGTCTCCGTCAGGCGCGCGATATCCTCGGCCGAAATGGCCGGAGTCACCATCAGAACCAGATAATCGGGATCGGCAAACTCACACTCAATGCCGTGTTCCCGCAGATAATCGGCTACTTCGATACCCGTATAGCCGTAGGCGCGGGGGCAAAGGGTCAATTTCAAGGGCTCGTCACGGCTGGAGGAGAACAATCCCTGCGCTTCCAGCGCGCATCGACAGTTCTCCGCAAGCGTGACGGTTTTTACAAGGGAGGTCAGATATTTCTTGCTCGCTAATACCCCATTGGCCATATCCAGCGATTGCAGAATCAGGTAGGACGGGCTGGTGGAACCGAACAAGGCAAGCGATTGCTTGACCTGCGTATGGAAAACGGCGGGCAGATGCGCTCCGACGTGCAGGTATGCTCCGCCGGTCAGCACAGGAAGGGTTTTATGCGCGGAATCGCAACAGAGGTCAGCCCCCAGATCCATCGGATGACGGGAGGGGGACAGGAATCGCAGATACGCGCCGTGAGCGTTATCCACCAACAGAAGCACGCGATGTCTGCGGCAGACAGCCGAGAGTGCCTGTATATCCGCCATATTGCCCAGATAATCGGGGGAGGTCAGGTACACCGCTGCGGGCAGATTTTTACATGCAGAGAGCCGTATAAGCTCATTTTCCAGCCCGTCTGCCGAGATCGGACAGGACAAGTATCCGTGATCGCTCTCGGGATACAGCCATTCCACGTCCAGATCCAACAGCGCTACCGCCGAAAGGAAGGTCTTGTGAGCATTCCGCCCCGCCAAGATCAGAGGGCGTTCGATCCCATGCTCCCTCGCGTACACCGTCACCAAATACAGCATGGCGCGGATGCACTGGGACGACCCCTCGGCGGAATAAAAGGTAGGACAGCCGAAAAGCAGGGAAGCGTTTTGCTCGCTCTCGCGAATAATGCCGTCCGCCTCGTATAAGCTGTCCGCCCCCGCTACCTCGGTGATGTCGTAGGTTTCAAAGCCTGTGAGAAGCGCGCCCTTGTGACCGGGCATGTGGAGTCGGAGTGGATGCTTGACCACGTAATCGTGAACAAAATCCGAAATGGGTGTTGTGATCTTCATACACAATCCTTTTTATAAGTTCTTGAAAGGGGTCAAG
>JAZQXS010000363.1:0-17364 GCA_045633025.1 Eubacteriales bacterium
CATGGTAATCACAAATGAAAGTGAAGCCGTCCGTTAAGAAGATCTGCGAGAAGTGCAAGATCATCAAGAGAAAAGGTAAGATCATGGTCATCTGCGAGAACCCCAAGCACAAGCAGAGACAGGGTTGATTGCCTTTTTCCCAACCACTATTATACACAACACACACCAAGACCCGCCTGAGAGCGGGCGCATCCTGCGGGATGAAACAAAATCACACAGAGAGGTGAAAAAGAATGGCTCGTATAGCTGGTGTTGATATTCCGAACAACAAGCGCGTAGAGATCGCTCTGACCTACATCTACGGAATCGGCCGCAAGAGCGCCAACGATATCCTGGCTGCTACCGGTATCAATCCCGATACCCGCGCAAAGGATCTGACCGAGGACGAGATTGCAAAGCTCCGTGATGAGATCGAAAAGTCCTACACTGTGGAGGGTGATCTTCGCCGTGAGGTGTCCCTGAACATCAAGAACATGGTTGAGATCAACTGCTACCGCGGCATTCGTCACAGAAAGGGCCTGCCTGTAAGAGGTCAGCGCACCAAGACCAATGCAAGAACTCGTAAGGGTCCTGCAAAGACGATTGCGAACAAGAAGAAGTAAAGGAGTGGCATAAGCAATGGCAAAGAACGATAAGTCCAAGGGCATTAAGAAGCGCCGCGAAAGAAAAAATATTGAAAAGGGTACTGTTCACATTCAGTCCACCTTCAATAACACCATCGTTACCATCACCGATGTGAATGGCAACGCCATCTCCTGGGCTTCCGCCGGTGAGCTCGGCTTCAAGGGCTCCCGTAAGTCCACCCCCTTCGCCGCACAGTCTGCTTCCGAGACCGCAGCTAAGATCGCTGTGGATCACGGTCTGAAGTCTGTTGAGGTTTACGTGAAGGGTCCCGGCGCTGGTCGTGAGTCCGCTATCCGCGCGCTGGAGGCTGTTGGTCTGCAGATCACTCTGATCCGCGATGTGACCCCCCTGCCTCACAACGGTTGCAGACCCCCCAAGCGCAGACGTGTCTAATTCATAGGAGGAGTTAAGAACATGGCAAGATATACAGGTCCTGCGTGCAAGCTTTGCCGCAGAGAAGGTAAGAAGCTGTACCTCAAGGGCGAGCGCTGCGTCAGCGGCAAGTGCGCTCTGGAGCGTCGTACCTCCGCACCCGGCCAGCATGGCGCAGATGCGAAGAAGATGAGAGAGTACGGTATGCAGCTCAGAGAGAAGCAGACCACCAAGAGATACTATGGTGTTCTGGAGAAGCAGTTCAGAAACCTCTACGAGGAGGCTGCCCGCAAGGAGGGTATGACCGGTGAGAACCTGCTGGTTCTGCTGGAGAGACGTCTGGACAACGTGGTGTACCGTATGGGTATGGCTGAGTGCCGTCGTGACGCTCGTCAGCTGGTTCTGCACGGTCACTTCACCGTCAACGGCAAGAAGGTCAACGTTCCTTCCTTCGTTGTTAAGCCCGGTGACGTAATCGCTGTTAAGGAGTCCAGCCGTGACTCCGTTAAGTTCAAGGGTCTGGCTGAGTCCGAGGGCGGCGCAAGAGTTCCCAAGTGGATCGAGTCCGACAAGAAGAACTACACCGCTAAGGTGGTGGCTATGCCCGCTCGTGAGGACATCGACTTCGAGTTCAACGAGCAGCTGATCGTCGAGCTCTATTCCAAGTAATTTCCGTCAGTCCTACATCAGTAGGCGGATGGCAACCCGCGCCCGCCCGCTGATCCGACGCCTTCGGGTTCACCTGCGCCGCGCTTTACGGCGTATGGGTTCGGAAAGCTGTTTTCCCAAATACAGAAGGAGGTTTTATTTGGAATGATTGAGATCGAGAAGCCTAATATTACGACTGAAAACCTCAGCGTTGACGGTACCTCCGGTACCTTTATCGTAGAGCCTCTGGAACGGGGCTACGGTATCACCCTCGGTAACTCCCTTCGTCGCGTTCTGCTGTCCTCCCTGCCCGGCGTGGCAGTGACCAGCATCAAGATCGACGGTGCCAACGGCCCTGTCCTTCATGAGTTCTCCACCGTTCCCGGTGTCGTAGAGGACGTGACTGAGATCGTGCTCAATGTCAAGGGCATTACGGCAAAGCTTCATTGCCAGGGCCCCAAGACTGTGATCATCGATGTGACCGGCGACCGTGATATCACCGCCGGCGACATCAAGCAGGATGGCGAGATCGAGATCCTGAATCCCGATCATCACATCGCGACGCTGTCCGGCAACGAGCGTTTCTACATGGAGCTTGTCTTTGACAGCGGCCGTGGATACGTGTCCCAGGAGCGCAACAAGCAGCTCCACAACGAGCAGGTCGGGCTGAACGTGTCTGCTCCCATCGGCACCATCTACACCGACTCCATCTATACCCCCGTTTATAAGGTTTGCTACAACGTGGAGAACACCCGCGTGGGCAGCAATACCGACTACGATAAGCTGACCCTGGATGTGGTGACCAACGGCACCATTTCCGCCAAGGAAGCGATTTCTCTCGGAGCCAAGATTCTCAACGAGCATCTCAACTTGTTCGTGGATTTGTCTGATGAAGCGAAGAAGGCCGAGATCATGATCGAGAGAGAAGAGACCAAGAAAGAAAAAGTTCTTGAGATGACCATTGAGGAGCTTGACATGTCTGTTCGTAGCTTCAACTGCTTGAAGCGCGCGGGCATTGATACAGTCGAGGACCTGACCAACCGAACCGAGGAGGACATGATCAAGGTGCGTAACCTCGGTAAGAAGTCGCTGGAAGAAGTCATTCAGAAGCTGCACTCCCTCGGCCTCGACCTTAAGAAGGAAGAGGAGTAAGGAGCTGCCGATGCCCTCGGGGGCGTCGGTTCCAATTCAAAGTATTCGTATATTCGATATTAAGTACACAGCAGAAGGAGGCAAATAAAATGCCCGGTACCAGAAAACTCGGCAGACCTACCGACCAGAGAAAAGCTATGCTCCGCGGTATGGTTACCCTGCTGCTTGAGAACGGCCAGGTCGTGACCACCGTCACCAGAGCCAAGGAGCTCCGTTCCATCGCAGATAAGATGATTACCCTCGGTAAGAAGAACACGCTGGCATCTCGCCGCGCTGCTCTCGCTTACATCACTAAGGAGAGCGTGGTGACCAAGGTGTTCACCGAGTACGCTTCTCTGTATGCCGATCGTAACGGCGGCTACACCCAGATCTTCAAGATGGGTCCCCGCCGCGGTGATGGCGCTGAGATCGCTGTCATCAAGATGATCGACTACGTCAAGGAAGCTCCCGTCGCTGACGAGAAGGCTTCCGCGAAGGCTGCTGACGCAGAGTAATTTTTCCCCATAAAAAATCCCCTCCCGCTTGTGCGAGAGGGGATTTTTGTATGGAGATTTTACGGGAGCTTTTGCGGGGAGGGAACTTCTTGAAAGAAGTTCCCTCCCCGCACCCCTCCTGCAAGAACTCTTAAAAATGACAATAAAAATCGAATTATTTACAGGGGCTCTGCCCCTGTACCCCGCTTAAACCCTTCTTGAAAGAAGGGTTTAAGAATCCCAAGAACTTTCAAATAGAATATGGTAAATTGTTTTTTGAAAGTTTAGGGGATTCTTAAGGATCCCGCAAACTTCGCCGCAGTCGAATTTGCCCCGAGCAACGCGAGAAGGTTTCCAAAGGGTCCCTGACAGGCTTGCCTGTCGTACGCCAGGAGGCACGTTCTTCTATTCAATGTTTTTATGAAGGATTGGTATTAAGTGGCTGAAGGCACGCTCTCCTATTGTTACTCCTTTGCCCGCTCCATCATATTCAGATCGCGGGTAACGTCCCGGAGATTCTGGGCGCGGGCGGCGATGCGCTCGGCTCGCTTGGGGTTGGGGCGGGAGATGAGGAAGGCCGCGTGCTCAGCAGCGAGATGGAGGTAGGTGCGGGTGTAGATCTCGCCCTTGTAGCGGACATAGGAGGCGCCGAGGCGTCTGGTATAACCGGTATGAGGATCCCAGCGATCCAGGAAGTGAATGCCGCGGAGGTAGACGATATCGTTGTAGTTAACATTGGTGGTGTTGGAGAAGAAGTAGATATCCAGGTCACCGCGTTGCTTGTGTATGCGGGAGATCATACCGCCGCCGGGAACATAGTTGTCCAAGCCCAAGCGAACGAACTCGCTGATGGGGTTGTTGAAGCCGCCGATGCACTCAAAACGGGGCATTTCGGGCATGTACATATCCAACGGGACGTTGAAGGATTGGAGCGCGTTATTGAGGGCGATGCAATCCGTCAGCGCTGTGCCGTCAGCGGCGGTGCGGTTCGGGGTGATATAGTAGGCTTCGCCGCCATTTTCATTGGAATTGTAGAAATATTCCTTAATGATGCTTTTGTCCAGAGCCTCGCGTCCGAAAATGTGCAGAATGATATCGCGCACCTCGTGGTCGGCGGGGGTTCCATAGCCCTTCAGACCCATGAAATCATCGGGGTCGGGGATGTCCTCGTCTACATGGTATTCGAACGCGTACTTGGGCAGGGTACCTGTGGCGATGACCTTGCCGCCCTCGTCAAAGAAGCGCTTGACCATGCGGATGTTCTTGAGACTGACCATATCGGCGCTGGGGAGAATGAGAATGCGGAATTTTTGGGTCTGGAAGGGATTTTTCAGGTAGAGATTACCGCCCCTTGTGGAGCAGATGGAGTTGACGATCTCGGGATGGAGCAGAGTGATATCCTGGCCTGCGTAGGTGGAGATGGTGTTGAGAACCGTCATGTAGTTGCAGGAGAAGGGCGTATCGGGGTATTCAAAGGGATCCTTTTGGGGGGCGTCGTAGAGGTAGACCTTGTCGTGGAGGGCGTAGATGGGGTAGAGCATGGCGATGTCATTGACCCGGCTGCCTCCGCGCAGGAGCGCCTGTACCCGAGAAACAAAGGCGGGGAAGGTATATTTTCCCTCCATACCCAAGACGTCCATGCGAAAGCGGTCAGAGCGACGGCGGCGGGTAAAACCGGTGATGGTATGCGCGCCCCAGTGAGCCATGAGCTGATTGGCGCCGTGACCGAAGGCGTTCATGGCGTCCTTATAGACAATGTTGGTGGTGAGGCGGTTATAATGCCGGAAGAGCTCACAGGAGATGTATTTACTGCCGTAGTTATCGGCGGCGGAGGCGGCCAGATGGGTGGAATTCATACCGTAGAGGTAGGCTTTTTCCTGCACCGCGCAAGGGGAGTACACGCTGTCGGCCAAGGCATCGCCGTTGAGCCAGGAGCAGGCCGGGAGCTTTGGCTCGGCCACGGCGGTGGTGAGCTGGAGATCGCGGCGATCCGCAAAGGATTTAAGGGCGGCCAGAAAGCCGGAACGGAGCATTTCGGCGCGGCAGGACATGAAGAGCGCCTTGATATGGGGATCTTTTTCTCCGATGAAGTGGAAGAGGGTCGGGTAGTAGGGGGCGGGGTCGAAGCCGAAACGCTCGATAAAGAGGCGGTTGAAGCTTTCGTCCCAGTTGCGGCGATTGGTTCCGTGGAAGCAAATGTCCGACACAAAGAACTGGGTAATGGTTTTTCCGATGGCAGACGCAAAGATGTTGCCCATGTAGTCGAACAGGGCGGTCAGAAAGGCCATGCTGTGGTCGTAGGAGAGGACGTTGCAGGTATAGATGGGGCCTTCGCCGTATTGGGGCTGATCGGTGCAGAGGTACTCCTCCACCGTCCAGTTTCCTTCGGGAATGGTATAGGAGATGATATTATCTTTGATGTAAGGACGGAGGTCGATCATATCGGTGTGCTCGTCATCGTAGGCCATGACCGACATGGGGGTTCCGGGGTGGAGCTGGAGGTAGAGCTTTTCTCCGGGGTCGCAGAAATACTCGCGGCGGGTGATGCTGCGGGTACGGGTATGGGCGATGGGGGCGGCCGCCTCAGACATATAGAAGGCGCGCTCCAAAACGGGCTCCAGGTGGAAGCCGATCTTCAAATTCCGCTTGCCCGCGACGGCGATGAGAATTTCGTAGAGGTCGCGTACCTGCTCAAGCAGCTCCGGCGACGGTTCCAGCTCCGGGGGGAGGCAGGGAATGATACACCCGATACCGTTCCCGGCGCATCGGTTGACGTAATTCTCTACTCTCTCCCGTTCGATGGGGAAGCATGGCAGGTCATAGAACAGAGACAGGCGGTGCTTGCTCTTGACCTGGTGAAACGCGGCCTTGGCGCGGCTGTATTTGGGCGGGCTTTGGTTCATGGTGATACCTCCGGCGAAGAAATGAGGAAAGCGGGTTGAAAAATGCGGGGAAATGTGGTATAATAAGGGGGCAGGGGAGGAGAACGAGGGGCTCTGCTCCTGCCCCACGCTTGAACCTTTTTTGAAAAAAAGGTTCAAGACTCCCAAAAACTTATGCGAGGAAATGGATATGAGACGTATATTCGTGAGCGGCGGGTCGCGCGGAATCGGCCGAGCCTGCGTGGAGGCGTTTGCGGCAAACGGTGACCGCGTGGCGTTTATGTATCGATCCCGCGAAGCAGAGGCTCGGGCGGTAGCGGAGGCTACGGGAGCTACGGCTATTCGCGCAGACGTAAGCGATTCCTTGGAAGTCAGCCGAGCCATCGCCGAGGCGGAGGCCGCCTTGGGCGGTTCCATTGACGTGCTGGTCAACAATGCCGCGGTGTCCTGGATCGGGCAGATGCAGGATATGCGTGATGACGAGTGGCGCGCGGTGCTGGACACCAATCTGTCGGGGGCGTTCTACCTATCCCGCGGGGTGGTGAGCGGCATGGTGCGGGGTCACTATGGGCGCATTATCCACATCGGCTCCATGTGGGGCAAGGTGGGCGCCTCCTGCGAGGTGGCCTATTCCGCCACCAAGGCGGGGATCCGAGGGCTGACCATGGCTATGGCCAAGGAGTTTGGTCTGTCAGGCATCACGGTCAACTGTGTGGAGCCCGGCTTTATCGCCACCGAAATGAACGCCGCCATCGACGAGGAATCCAGGCAGGCTCTCTGCGACGAGACCCCCCTGGGGCGTATGGGTACGCCTGAGGAGGTGGCCGCCGCGGTTCTGTTCTTAGCCTCGGATGCTGCTTCCTTCATCACGGGGCAGGTCATCGGAGTGGACGGAGGCTTGGCGGTATGAGGAGAGCGGGAGAGCGTAAGGGGGACCTTCTTTCAAGAATGTCCCCCTTTGACCCCTCCAAGAACTTTTCAACAAAATATTGGTCGTGTCGGATCCATTCACAAGGTTCATCTTGGACTTGCGGCAGAAGATCAAATTGAATCTTTTTTCAAAGTTTTGCGGAGTTCCAAGAACCCTTTTTTCAAAAAGGGTTCTTGGCGGGTCAAGGGCAGAGCCCTTGCGCCCCCTCACTTCAACGTCTTGATAAACGCCTCCATGCGCTCCAGGGCTTGGTTGATGTGCTTGACCGAGTAGGCGTAGGAAATGCGGGCGAATTCCTCGCCGCTTTTGCCGAAGGCGACGCCGGGGACGATGGCGCACTTATGCTCATAGAGTAACCGTTCGCAGAATTCCTCGCCCGTAAGGCCGAAGCCGCCGATGCGGGGGTAGATGTAGAAGGCTCCCTCGGGCTCGAAGACCTCCAGGCCGATATCCTTCAGACCGCCGTAGATGAGGCGGCGGCGACGGTCGTACTCGGCTGTCATCATGGCCACGTCCTCGTCGCAATCCCGCAGGGCGGTGATGGCGGCGAGCTGGGCGGTGGTAGGGGCGCACATGATGGCGTACTGGTGAATTTTGAGCATCTGCCTTGCCAGCGGCTCGGGGGCGCAGATGTAGCCCAGCCGCCAGCCCGTCATGGCGTAGGCCTTGGAGAATCCGCTGACCACCACGGTGCGCTCCCACATCCCGGGCAGGGACGCGATGGAGACGTGGCGGCGGCCGTAGGTCAGCTCGGCGTAGATCTCATCCGAGAGGACGATGATCTGCCGCTCGCGGAGGATCTGGGCGATCTTTTCCAGGTCGTCCTCGTCCATGATGGCGCCTGTGGGGTTATTGGGGTAGGCCAGCACCAGCATCTTGGTCTTTTCGGTGATGGCGGATTCCAAAAGCTCGGGGGTGAGCTTGAATTTGTCCTCGTTGCGGGTCTCCACGATGACGGGAGTAGCGCCCGTCATTTTGCAGAGGGGCTCGTAGCAGACGAAGCAGGGGGTGGGGATGATGACCTCGTCCCCGGGCTGGAGAATGGTGCGCATGGCCACGTCGATGGCCTCACTGCCGCCTACCGTGACCACGACCTCGTGGGCGGGGTCATAGGTCAGATCGAAACGGCGGTTCATGTAGCGGCTGATCTCCTGGCGTAGCTCCAGGGTGCCTGCGTTGGAGGTGTAGTAGGTCTTGCCCGTCTCCAGGGACTCGATGCCTGCTTCGCGGATCTTCCACGGGGTGACGAAGTCGGGCTGGCCGACGGTCAGGGCGGTGACGTCGGTCATGCTGTCCAGAATATCGAAGAATTTGCGGATGCCCGAGGAAGGCATCTCCACGATGGAGCGGGGGATGATTCGGTCGTAGTCGAGGTGTGCCATCAGATGAAATTACCTCTCTCGTCGACCTCGGGCGCGCCGTAGATCACGTCCTTGTCCTTGTATTTGCGGAGTACGAAGTGGGTGGCGGTGGAGATGACCGACTCGATGGGCGCCAGCTTGTGGGCGACGAAGTAGGCGACTTCCTTCATGGTGCGTCCCTCGATGATGAGGCAGAGGTCGAAGCTACCCGCCATGAGGTATACGCTCTGTACCTCGGGGTAGTTGTAGATCTTCTCGGCGATACGGTCAAAGCCGCGGTCACGCTGAGGGGTCATTTTGACCTCGATCATGGCGGTGACGTACTCGCGGTCGGTCTTATCCCAGTCGATGATGGTCTTGTAGCCGAGGATCACACCGTCGGCCTCGTATTTCTCGATGAGCTTCTTGATGTCGCCCTCCTCCTTGTCCAGCATCACGGCGAGCTGGGCGGGGGTCAGGGTGGCGTCGTCTTCCAGAATCTTCAGTAAAGTGTCCATATTGATTTCCTTTCGTGTGTGTCAGATCATGGTGGGGGAGTTGTGGTCGGAGGAGTCGGAGGGCTCCTTTTTTTCGTCTGTAACCTCGGGGGGCGTTTGAGTCTGCGCGGCCGCCTCGTTGGGCTTGGGAGGAACGTAGCCCGCAGGCTCCTCGGGAACGATGATCAGGGCGACGATGTAGGCCAGAAGCCCGCCGCCTGCGAAGATGCAGAGCGCGACGAAGGCCAAACGCACCAGCGTGGGGTCAATGTTGAAATATTCCCCCATGCCGCCGCAAACGCCGGCAAGCATTTTGTTCCGTTGGGATTTATATAGCTTCTTTTCGGTATTGTTTTCCATAATAATCTCCATTTCGCCGTGTGGTGGCACAAATATCAATGCTTGATCTTATTCAAAATGTTTTGATAGGTCAGACCGTAACGCTCCGCAATGTCGCGGGCGTAGGATTTTCCGTCGGGCTTGGCGCGGACGATGCGGAAGGAGCGCTTGCCCTCCTCGATGCCCGCCACCAGAGTGTCGATGCGGACGCCGCCGTTGCCGGCGGATTCAGCGTTGATGCGGTCGATCTCGGAAGCTAACTCGTGGAGGTGGGTGGAGAACAGGCACCGACAGCCCGCTTGAGCCAGACCCGCCAACACCTCAGCGGCGATGTAGGAGGCCTCGAAGGAGCCGGTGGAGGACAGGGATTCATCCAACAGCACCAGAGAATGGGCGGTCACCGCGTCGAAAATTTCTCCCAATCGGGCGCATTCCTCGCCCAGACGTCCCTTGTCGATGGTATCGTCGGCGCCGGTAGGAAAGTGAGTGAAGATGCCGTCGGCAGGGCTGATCTCACAGACCTTGGCGGGGAGGTACATACCAAGCTGGAGCATGGCCTGGCAGAGGCCGATGGCGCAGGTGATGACGGACTTACCGCCGCGATTGGGACCTGTGAGCACGTAGATCATGGCGTTCTCGTCGGTCTCGTCGAAGTAGACGTCATTGGGGACGATCTCCTCATCCTCCCGCAGCTTGAGAGCCACGGCGGGGTTATAAAGCTCGGTCGCGCGGAAGACCCTGTCCTCCATGGGACGGAGGATGGGGGCGGAGAGGGGGCAACCCCGATCCAGTAATTGGCGCTGGAGCTGGGTTCCCTTGACCACGAACTCGATCTCGGGCATGAGTCCGAGCAGAAAGTCGGTGTTTTCCAAAACGTACATCTGGACGATCTTTTTCCAAGAGCGGAGGGAGGATTTGTATACGTCCTCAATGGCGGAATTGAAGGCCAGGGAGAGGGCGGTCTTTTGGTTTTCGGTTTGTTTTTTGCCGAAAGGCACCAAATTGGCGATGCAGGTGTATTCGTCGTCCTTGAAATTGAGTCGGAGGATCTTTTCCAGCACCTCGCCCGACTTGAAGGGCTGAGCGTTGATGGACAAAACGCCTGCCTGCGCGGGGCGAAGCTGGGCGTCCAGGTTGACGCCGATGGTGACGCTGCGGATCTCGCGGACGCGGCGCGTCAGCTCCTGGAGCTTTTGATTGAGCTCGCGGTAGTAATCCGACTCGGCCAGCTCGATGACGCAATCGCAGAGCCGCTTGAAGGCGATACCGCGGAGATTGTCCTTGACCGCGTTCATGCCCTTGTGGAGGATATCCACGCAGGTGATGTAGAGCTCGATCTCGGTCATGCTGGACAGGTAGGAGGCGGTGTCATCCTCGCCGTTGTCGTTTTCCAGGCGGCGGAGCTCGGTGATGTCCTGCAGAACGGGCACCAGGCGGTGGAGGGTATCCACCAGGGTGGGGTTGTTCAGCATATCCGTAAAGGTCTGATTTCGGTAGGCGATGACGGCGGGGTCAGTGGTGAAGTGCTCGGCGGCGGGGGTGCTCTTGGGGTTGAAGAACTCCAGCATACCCAGCTCCTGCAGAGTGTACATATCAATGTCCGGGACGTTTACGCCGGCCATGTGCTCCTGCTGGGTTTTGCCGTCGGGGTACAGAAGGGAAAAGTTTTCAAGCTTCATAGGAATTTCCTTTCGGTGGGAATGGGGACGGGGATGGGGGAGATGGGATCGCTTTTGACAGCTGGATTTGAGGCCGTCCGCTCTTACTGGATCGGCCGCAGGACACGCGCTCCGTCCTGAATCGTCATGACCTCGTGAATGCCGACGGTCTCCAGGATGGCGTAGCCCTGGCGGAGGGACTTACCCAAATTGACGGGGGCGTGGGCGTCGGTACCGATGGTGATGAGCTTTCCGCCGCAATCCACATAGAACTTGAGCAGCTCCATGGTGGGCATGGAGAAGCCCAGACCTTTCCACAGGGTGGAGACGTTGATCTCCAGCGCCACGTCGCGCTCGATGATGGTGCGGTACAGATGCTCGATCTTCTCCATGTAGGGCTTGAAGGAGAGCTTGCGCCCTGCCAGGGAGACGTAGCGGTGCATATAGGTGATGTGCGCCAGAGTGGAGATACCGGGGTACCGGGCGATCTCCAGCGTTTCGTCCAAGGTACGGTCAAAGAGCTGACCGATCAGGGCATCGGGCATGGGCTCGTAGTTGAGGAACCAGAAGTCGGGGACGTTTTTCAGGTTGTGGAGGGAGCCTATGACGAACTCGTAGGGGTGGGCGGCAAGGGCTTTGGCGGCGTAGTCGGGGTACTGGGTGGGATTGCCAAGCTCGATGCCGCAAATGACGTTGAGACGGCCCTTGTATTTTTCCTTGACCTCCATCATGGAGGCGAAAGCCTTATCTGCATCGTAGATGGTGTACAGCTTCTCGACCTCGCCGTTGACGTCGCAATGGTCGGTGAAGGCGATGTCCGACAGCCCCAGCTCCAGGGCGCGGCGGCACATGGCGTCGTGGGTGGAGGAGGGGTCTCCGTCGAAGGAGAAGTGGGTATGGGTATGGTAATCACAGAGAAACATGGCAATACCTCGTTTATGTGTAGTTTGGTGTCAATCTTCGCCATCTCGGGTCTCTTTGTCCATGGCGGCGGACTTACTTGCTTTGAAATTATAGAGCGGTGTGAGAATGTCGGTGACGGTTGCGGTTGGCTGAATGGCGGATTCAATTTCGGCCATTCGTCGGTAGGCCATGGGGGACTCGTCCAGCGTGGACTCGTTGATCGAGGTGGAGTAGATCCCGGCCATTTCCCGGTGATAATCCTCCATGGAAAGAGCCTCTTTGGCATCGGAGCGCTTCATGACCCGCCCCGAGCCGTGGGGAGCTGTGAAATTCCACTCGGGATTTCCGCGGCCTGTGCAAAGCAGGCTACCGTCCTTCATGTTGATGGGAATGAGCAGGCGCTCTCCCGCCTGTGCCGATACGGCTCCCTTGCGGAGGATACCTGCATCCGTGTCGATATAGTTGTGGATGGTCGCAAACGAGTCCTCGGCTGTAATCCCCATGTGTTCCAGGATAACCGCGCCCATACGGCGGCGGCTTTCGGCGGCGTATGTAACGGCGATGTTCATGTCGTGGAGGTAGCGATCCAAAAGGTAGCCGGACAGGAAACATTCCTCGGCGCGGATGGTGGTTTTCACATCGGCGGGCTTGAGCCTCCTGCGCTTGACCTCCCCCTCGTCGATGCCGACGCAGGCGAAAAAAGCGGTGGCCTGATGGTACAACGCCACGTCTCGCCCCAATCGGCGGCTTCCCGAATGAATGACCAGGTACAGGCCACCGTCCAATCCTTGACCCACTTCAATAAAATGGTTTCCGCCGCCCAGTGTACCGAAGGATCGGGCGACCAATTCATGAGAGATGGCATCGTAACAAAAGAGGGAGTCTAACGGAACGCTATGCGCCGCGCCGTTGGAGGTCGGAAAAATGGCTGCTCCCGAGGGAACGTACGAGCGGATAACATTATCCAGCTTAGCGTAATCCAAAGATCGGGTATGTAACTTGAATACCTGCATACCGCATCCGATATCGCCGCCCACATAGGCGGGATTGATGCGGTCGTTCACCGTCATGGAGGTACCCACGGTGCAACCCTCGGCGGCGTGCATATCCGGCATCATACGGATGCGGGAGTCCTTTAGCTCCGGACTGTTGCACATGCGAAGAACCTGTGCGTAAGACTCGGCATCCACTGAAGTGGCATAGACAGTGGCGGTGTTGCATTTCCCGACAATCTCAAACATGGGGGCTCCTTTCGTGCAGCGCTGAAACAACTATTCATCTTATTATAGCATATTTCTTGCGATTTGTACAGTAGTCCGCGGAAAATAATCGAGGGTTTTACTGGATTTTATTTTGAGGTGGGGGGAGTCCGCAACGATTTTTGACAAAACGGTTGACAGACGGGGGGCGGTCGTGTATAATGGAGGAGACATGCGAGAGGAGGGAAGATCATGCGCGAGACGGGACGGCCTTTTCCCTACGCCGAGGGGAATCGGCGCTACCACACCTATGACTACTGGCTGAAATCTACCTTCGGGGGCAAGTGCGCCAAGATTCCCTTGGATGGGGGCTTTACCTGCCCGAACATGGATGGCCGATGCGGTGTGGGCGGATGTATCTACTGCTCGGCGCGGGGGAGCGGAGATTTTGCCGAGTCAGCCGCTCTGCCTCTGCGGGAGCAGTACGACCGCGGGCGGGAGACGCTTTCCAAAAAGTGGCCTACCGAGCGGTGTATTGCCTACTTTCAAGCGCGTACCAACACCTACGCGTCGGTGGAGCGCCTTAACGCGCTGTTTCGGGAAGCGCTGACCTTCCCCGGGGTGGTGGGTATGAATATCGCCACCCGCGCCGATTGCCTTCCCACTGACGTCATTGACCTGCTGCGGGAGCTGTCGCTCGAGACGGTATTGACGGTGGAGCTGGGGCTTCAGACTGTCCACGACGACACCGCCGCCCGCACCAACCGCGGGCATACCTACGCCGATTTTGCGGAGGGTTACCGCCGCTTGCGGCAGGGGGCGCCGCAGGCGCTGATCTGCGCACACCTCATTCTGGGACTCCCCGGGGAGGACGCGGATGACATGCTGGAAAGCGTGCGACGGGTGGCGGAGCTTCGCCCGGATCAGGTCAAGCTCCATCTGCTCCACGTTCTGCGAGGTACGGCGCTGGGAGCCATGTATGAAGCGGGGGACTATATCCCCATGGAAAAGGACGCTTACGTGGATGCCGTGGTACGGGCGCTGGAGCTTCTTCCTCCCGAGACGGTGGTTGCCCGCGTGACGGGTGACGGCGCCGCCGAGGATCTGCTCGCTCCCTTGTGGAGCCGCCGCAAGCGGGAGGTTCTGAACGCCATTGACATGCGCCTGGCATCACTGGATACATGGCAAGGTAGATTATATAAACAAGAGGTTTGGAAACAAACAGAAAGTTAAATAAAAACATTCGAAGCACAACAAGAAAGCGCGAAAGGAAACCGATATATGACACGTACATTTCAAAATGCAACCTGGATCTGGCGAACGGGCGAGATCGGACAAGACGAATTCTGCGATTTTCTGGACACCGTGATCCTGCCCGAAACCGAGGGCAAGCGATATTTCCTCCGCATTGCCGCGGACTCCAACTATACGGTGTGGCTAAACGGACGGCTCTGCGCCTTCGGGCAGTACGCCGATTACCCTGACTTCAAGGTGTACGACGAGGTAGAGATTACCGACTATCTCCGCGGCGGGGAGAACCGCATGGCGGTCGTGGTGTGGTACTATGGCATTGAAAGTCAGACCTACAAGGTTGGGGATCCCGGGCTGATCTACGAGATCGCCGACGGGGACGGCGCGGTGGTGGCCTTCTCCCGTCCGGGGACGCTGTGCCGCAAGTCCCTCGACTACGTATCGGGACGGTGCGATCTCATATCGGGTCAGCTCGGCCCCACCTATCGGTATGACCTGACGAAATACGACGGCTTTATCGAGGACGGCGGGGAGGGCTTTGCGCCCGCCCGCGCGGTGGATACGATTTCCACCGACCTTCATCTCCGCCCCAACAAGAAGCTGACGCTGGAGCCGAGGGCGAAGGGAAGGATCTGCCGCGGAGGCAGCTTCTTCTACACCACCGACTCCCCCGTGGCGTCGGTGAATATGCAACGCGCCGCGGTGACTGTCGGCGCCCTTGAAGCGGTGATGAAGTCCGGGGATCGGTTCATGAACAGTCCCGTTCGCTTGGAGCGGGAGGCCGCGGAGATGGACGGTGTATTCTTCGTGGTGGATCTGGGCGAGGAGACGGCCGGGTTCCTGGACGTTGACCTGGAGTTCCCCTGCGCCTGCCGGGTAGACGTGGGCTTCGGCGAGCATTTGGACGACGGCCTGTGCCGTACCGCCGTCCGCGGCTTTTTCACCGAGCTGGAATGCAACGCCGGCCGCAACACCTGGCTCCATACCTTCCGCCGCTTTGGGTGCCGCTACATGCAGTTCTTTGTGCACGCCCCCGAGGTGACGGTTCACTACGCGGGTCTGCGTCCCACGCTGTATCCTCTCAAGCACAAGGAGTTCAAAAGCGGCAATCTCCTGCGCGATACCATTTACAAGGTCTGTCAGAATACCCTTCAGCAGTGTCTCCATGAGCACTACGAGGACTGCCCCTGGCGGGAGCAGGCGCTCTACGCCATGGACTCCCGTAACCAGATGCTCTGCGGCTACTACGCCTTTGGCGAGACGCAAGCGCCCCGCGCCTCCTTGGAGCTCATGGCCTACGGCGCGCGCCCCGACGGTCTGCTCTCCCTCTGCTATCCCGCGGGTATGGATTTCCCGATCCCCGCTTTTTCCTGCATGTATTTCGTGCAGATGGAGGAGTATATCCGCTATTCGGGAGACACCACGCTGGCCGCGCAGTACTTCGGCGTGCTGGACGGGCTGATCAAAACCTTCCATAATAAAATGCAGGCCGATGGAATCATTGAAAATTTCTACGGACTCGCCCCCACGGGGAAGAATGATTACTGGAATTTCTACGAGTGGTCGCACACCATGAGCGGCAATTTCGGCGAGACCAAACGGCGGCTGGAGTGCCCCCTCAACTGCTTCTATTCGCTGGCCATGCAGGCGCTTGCCAAGATCTGTGACGCCCTCGGTAAGGACGACTACGCCGCCGACCTCCGCGCTCGCGTGGCCAAGCTGAACGCCGCCATCGCGGCGTGCTTCTACAACCCCGAGGCAAAGCTGTTCGAGTCCTTCGACAGCACGGATCGGGGAACCTACACCGTGCTGACCCAATCTCTGGCTATGCTCTGCGGAGCGGCGGCAGGGGTGGATCAGACCCGTATGCTGGAGGCGATGGCTACCAACGGAACCACCGCAGACGGTCTCCGTCTGGTTCCCAATACCCTGTCTATGAACGCCTTCCGCTTTGACGCTCTGCTGGCGGCAGACCGCGAGAGGTATGCGCCTGTCATC
Organism: Eubacteriales bacterium; assembly: GCA_045633025.1. Taxonomy (GTDB): domain Bacteria; phylum Bacillota; class Clostridia; order Oscillospirales; family CAG-272; genus CAMEON01. The sequence continues at coordinate 16,268 of JAZQXS010000363.1, forward strand.
CTGGACGAGCTGGATCGGGACTACCTGACCATGCTCCGCGCGGGGGCGACCTCCTTCTGGGAGACCATCGAGGGGGCGGATGCCTTTGGTGGCGCGGGCTCGCTGTGCCACGGCTGGTCGGCTCTCCCGGTGTACTACTATGAGATCTTGCTGGGGGAAGGGAAGTAATACCAATCCTTGATAAAAACATTGAATAGGGGCTCCTCCGGCCAAATTACGTAGACTCCGAGAATTGAAAAAGAGCGTTTCAAATGCGTATCGCATGGGGGGGCGCTCTTTTCGCATGGATTCGCTTTTGACGGAGCAAAACGGCGTGAAAATATGGTTGCAATGGCAAAATTTGTGTATTTTCAACAAATAAGAGGGGTGCATGATTGTATATTCAGCGAATTGACGGAAGCGAAAAAATAGAGTATAATGTCATACAGTGAGCAACAAAACGTTTGCACTTTGCTCATCACGTCACCATGGACTCACATTCAGAAAGGAGTATTCCCATGAAAAAAAGATTAGTTGCACTGGCGATGATCGCCGCTATGATCCTGGGCTGCATGAGCGCCCTGATCGTTCCCTCTGTTGCCGCAGCACCCCCTGCGATCGTTGAGGACGGTCTGATTGCTTGGTACGATGGTATCAACAACTCTAACGGTGAGCACACCACCACCGCGAAGATCTGGAGAGACCTCTCCGGTAACCGCCGCCACATGAAGGTCACTCTGGGCGAGGACAACTACTGGGTAGACAACGCTTTCCACATCAAGGATTCCTACATGTTCTTCAACGAGGAGCTGATCGAGTACATCAACGGCGATGAATTTACCATCGAGATCGTTATGGGCGAGTATGAGCCCTCCCCTGCCATGAACGACCGTTGGATTCTGTTCTACTCCAACAATACTGAGCTTTTCTTCGGCTTCCGTAACGACAAGGATGCCGGTAAAAAAGGCTTTGAGTTTAAGTATAACGACGGTACCAAGGACAGACCTTATGTTCTGATCGACGATCCCTACTTTGTAAAGAATCAGACTGTTTCAATTACCTTTGACTTCAACGAAAAGATTTGTAATGTTTACTTCAACGGTGAGTTGGTCGAAACT
>JAZQXS010000364.1:0-11278 GCA_045633025.1 Eubacteriales bacterium
GCCGTCTCACTCTCCGCTTCCCGCGAAAAGATCCGATCCGGGACACGCTCCAAAACGCGCTCGACCGTGCGCTCGTCGGAGAGCCCGCCGGAGAGCGCGACCATACGGTTGGTGACCGTATCCGCAACCCGCTCCGCAAGTCTTTCGGCATCGCGGCGCTCATCCTGAGCGCGGTCACCCGTCATATCCGAAGCCCGCCCACCGATCTGCTGCGCGTAGAATACGTTCTCGGTTCGTTGCAAATACAGGGGCGTTGTGTCAAAGGGACGAACGAGAGCCGTACCGGGAATACCCGCCGCGCGGTCGGCGCGGCCCGCGGTCTCGGATCTGATCGACCCGACCGCGGCCTCGGAGGAAGAATCCTCCCCGCCATACGTCAGCTCCATCGGGGCTCTGCCCACGTCGTAGCCCAAGGCGCGGGACACCGTGACGTCGCCCGTCAATACCGAAGTCTCCCCTTCGGCAATCGGACGCAGAGGCGTGGCGGGAGTGTCACCTCTCCATCCCTCCGCCAATGTCGGCAAAACCGCGCTCCGCGCCTCGGGGGCTTCGCGCGCCGCCTGCAAAATATAAGCAATAACCGCCTCGGCGGTCTTGACGGCGCGCGCCTGCTTCAGGCTCTCCGACGTCACCACAGAGGTCGATGCCGTCCCGCCTGTTCCTTGACCGCCCGTCCACGACGGCTCGTTTGCTTGCATGAATATTTTTTGAATTTCCTCGCTTCCGAGCGCCTGCAAGCGGACGCTTAGCTGTTGTATGATCTCCGCCCGACTCCCACTCGCGGGTATGGGCGTGTAATTGTCCGTGTAATGACCGACGTTTCCGTCGACGGTTCCGTCGGCGCTTCCGAAGGCGCTCCCGCCGGTGTTAACCACTGTCCGCCGCTCCGTGTCGGAGAGCACAACGGTCTCCAGCAGAGCACGGACGCGTTTGGCTGAGTCCTCGTAATCCGTTCCGTAGCCAAGATGCTTGATGCGGCTGTCATACATCCGATTGGTCACCGTACGCACAGCCTCCCGGATCTCCGAGATCGCCTTGCGCTCCCGAATCATCCGCAAAACCTGCTCCACTGCGGCGGCATACTGCTCGCGCGCGCGCGAAGAAGAAGAAGTAGATAAAGCCGCCTCATCGGACAGCCCATGGGGCCACCCATAGGACAGCCCGTCGGCCACCCCGTCGGACGGACGACGGCGGTCGCCCGGCTCGGAATACCGATCGTCGGACGAGCTTGTTTTCCCGATATGCTCGGGCGTCGCTTGCAAAAGCCCGCGGATGACCGTCGTAAGCTCATGGGCATACGTCTGCTCTTCGGCGCGTCCGCCTACGGCGAGGCCGCCTGCGGCAACCGCCGCATGAACGCGCTCCAGCAGCACGCGGTTCTGCGCGCTGATCTGCTTTTCCCGATCTATGGTTTTCGCCAGATGGCTGACCGTCAGCGCCAGGGTCTGTATCGAGGGCATAGTATTCCCGTCGCGCCCTGCTTCTCCCGCAAGCACGGAAGTAAGACCGCAGAGATCCCCGGTCAAAATGTGCTTTTCATGGAAGGCCGTCAGCATTTCCTTGACGGCTGTTTCGGTAAGGCGCTTGGAAGCGACAGCCGACTGTCTTCCCTTCTGCGCGGCCTGCGAGACGGCGAAATAGGTTCGGTCGTTTCGTATCAACCGATTGGTCTGCTTGTTGGATAAAAGCTGTAAAAAGATCTGCTGGGTAAATTGATTGACCAGCGTGACCTTTTTCTCGGGGACAACGGGCTCCGCCGTCTCCTCCAGGAAAAAGAGATTGAGTCTCTGCCACAGGGAGTACACCCGCTCCGAATAGCGGCCGCCCACCTCCGAGGCAAACGCCTCCTTTAAGGGAGCCGGGGTGCAAAGGGGCGTAATTCCACGGCAGACGGAGATCGGCGCCATCGCGGATATATCTCTGTATTGCGTTTTCAATTCGCGCATCTGCCGAACCTCCTTTGAGCAACAATTTCTTTACATGATCGTAATAATACTCCCGTGAACGAATTCAATGCTCGTCAGCGCCACCGAATCGCTCAGGGCATTCAAGGGAGAATAGTCCACCTTCACGGGCATGGCATCCATCACCGTCCAGATCTTCACAGGCTTCCCCGAGGAATCCAGCATAGTGACCACCATAGGAAACCGCGTGTGGACGCCGGCCTGTACCAAGGAAAACCAGGTAGACAGGGGCTCAAAGGTCATGGTTCCGCGTTCCAACACGATGTTCTGATAGGACATGCCCTTAGGAAGAATGATCTTCTCCAGAAAATTTCCACCCTCAATGTACTCGTCGTATTCCAGCGTAGCGCCAAGACCGGAAACCGAGGAGAAATTCCCCTTGAGCTCCATCGGAGCGATCAGCACACTGAAGTTGCTGCCGATATGCTTTTCCATACAGTACCTCCTCTATGCCGGCTACGCCTCGAACAAGTTTTTCTTTTCCTTCTGACCGCTGAGCTTTTTGTTGATCTTGGAGATCTCGCCGCACCAGCGGCGGCGCTCCCTGTGATCCAGATTCATCACATCCTCATGCGACCAGTGGAGATAATATCCCAAAAAAGACATTTCTTCATAGAGCTTATCTTCGGGATACAGTACAAGCTCTACTTTTCTAAAAAATCCAGCGGAAGGTCAAATTCCGCCTGACACTTGGGGCAGATCACCTTGTAGGAGGGGATCTCCTGCATATTGATGCGCTGATACAGATCCTGCAGGAAGGCCATATCAATGGTGAACAGGTTCTCGATGACCTTGTTGTTGATGGCCTGCAGGGTACCCAGCTTGGTCACCACGCGAGACAGAAGAATGATGGTCAGATAGCCGGGGTTCTGCTGTACGCGGGGGTCGCGCAGAGGCATGATCTCGTCAGCGGCCGTTGCCAGACGCATAACGCCCCGCTTGTGCACGTCGCCGTTCTGATCCACGTATCCTCTGGGCAGTTCAAATTCATATTCGGTTTGAAAGCTCATGGTTAATCCTCCGTTTCGAGATGTGTTTCATGTGGGTATAATGGTGCTGCCGCAAAGCGACAGCACCATTATACCGAGGGATCCTCTAATTATGATCAGTTCTCGGAAGGAGTCGCGGAGTCCATAGAACCGCCGTCGATGCGGTTCACACCCTCATGACAGATCTCCAGAGTCTCGATGGCTACCTCGCCGCCGAGACCGCTGAGGTCGGGAGCGGAGTAGCGGGTAGGCCAGGCGTTGATGATCTCCCAGCTCGGGCCCTCAGCGCCCGTATCGTCCAGCAGCTTGATGGTGATGGTTCTGCGCTCGATACCGGTGGGACCCGAGGTATTGTCGGACGCCACGGTGTGCAGCCACTCCATCATCTCCAGGGAGCCGACAACACCCCACTTCAGGGTAATGTTGCCATACTTGGTCAGACCGGCCAGCTTTCTGGGGGTGGTACGAACCTCATTACCCTCGCGGTATTCGATCACGTCCACCGAGATGTCAGCTCCGGAGACCTCGCTGAATCCGGCAGCCTCGGTGCCGTTGAATTCAACCTTATATCGAAAATTCTTAAACGGATATCTAATTTCCGGCATATACGTTTATTCCTTTCTTAGAATTTATAATGAATCAACCGTTGCTTTCGCTGGTGTACTGACCGATCTTGAAGATCACGAACTCAGCAGGCTTGACAGGGGCTACGCCGATCATGCAGATGAGGCGGCCGTTGTCAATGTCGTCCTGGGTCATGGTGCTTCTGCCGATCTCCACGAAGAATGCCTCAGAGGGCGAGGAGCCGGCCAGCGCGCCGGATCTCCAGCAGCTTGCCAGGAACATCTCGACGGTTCTCTTGACTCTGCCCCAGAGAGCCTCGGTGTTGGGCTCGAAGACCACCCAGTTGGTGTTGGCGCGGATGGACTCCTCGAGGTAAATGAACAGACGTCTGACGTTGACGTACTTCCAGGTCGCGTTGGAGGTTGCGGTTCTGGCACCCCAGACGCGGATGCCTCTGCCGGGGAAGGAACGGATGAGGTTGATTCCCTTGGGGTTGAGGAGATCCTGCTCGGCGGTGTTGTAGCTGCAAGCCAGACCGGTGCAAGCTCTGACCACCTCGTTGGCGGGAGCCTTATGTACGCCGACAGCGTTGTCGCAACGGGCGTAGATACCCAGCATGGAGCCGGAGGGAGGCGCGATGATGTTCTTCTTGGTCATGGGGTCGAACACCTGGAGCCAAGGATGGTACATAGCGCAGTAGCTGGAGTCGAACATATCTCTGTACTCAACCAGCTCGTCCACCTTCTTCTTGTCCTTGGGCATATCCAGCACAGCGAAGCGATCCTTCATGTTCTCGCAGTGAGCGACCAGGCTGAGCTGAACCTCGGGAATGGTCACGCCGGGAACGGCCATCAGGCTGACGTCGGAGTTCTCGATGAAGGCCTGGATACCCGAGCGCTTGCCGGGGCCGCCGTCCGTACCGATGTACTCGGCCGCGCCGATGCCGGCGACGTTGCCGTCGGTACCGCCGGAGAGCTGCATGATCATAGCGTCGCCCTTGCCGCCTACGGCCTCAAAGGGAGAGGTCATGGCAGAAACGGCGGCGGGAGCGGGAGCCGCCTCCTCCTTCTTGTCCTTTGCAGGAGCGGGAGCAGGAGCCGCCTTGGCCTTGATCTCGCCGACGGTCACAGTGACCAGCTCGCTCTTGGCCATTCTGGAAACGATATAATCGGGGGACTCGGTGTTCAGGGATACGAACAGGTAATCCTCCTTGGTGTCACCGTACTTGACGGTCACGTCGATCTCGCAGGACTTGATGAACTTGGTGGGAACCAGGTTCTTGTCCACGATGGAAGCATTGACGGGGTTCTCGAAGGTAATGGTCTTATCCTCGATGTTGACGATCTTGTTGTAGGTGGAAGCGCCGCCTGCGGCGAACTCAACCACGTCACCGATGGTGAAGCCGTCCACGTTCTTCACGACAGCGTCGTTTCCGGAAGCCTCAAAGACCTGGGTCTTGACGCGGGACACGGGCGCAACGGTCACCTTGATGCGGTTACCCCACTCACCGGGGTTGTTTGCGGTAAACGCGAGGGGGGAATCTGCCTTGGTTGCGGCAGCCTTGGCGTCGGCAGGGCAGACGCGCATAACGAAAGCTCTGGAGCCGCCGTTGATAAAGAAGTGCTCTACCGCGTGAGGCAGGTAGCGGTTCTCTCCGTACTTGGTCTCGGAAAGATACCCTCCGAAGATACGAACGTAGTCGCTAAAGCTGGTAACGAGCTGGGGTTTACCGATCACGTCGCCCTTCTCAGCAACACCGATAAAGCCGGCAGTGCTGGTACCAACGCCTTCCATCGGCACAGCGCCGGATTCGTACTCTTCGACATAAACACCGGGGGACAAATACTCTGGCATAATTTTTTCCTGATTTCAACTTACGCGTAAGGGAAATCAGAGCCTCCTCTCATACATATTTTTTATATTAGTAAAATCCTTTCTGGACTTTGACTACGAAAACAGGGCAATCCCGCGCCTCGCGGAATTGTCTGAATCGGGCGGCGCCCGGTTCAGGTGGAGCCGAACACAAGGTCGGCGTATTCCTTCAGATCCTCCCTCAGCACCACCACGTTGTTCTTGCGTTGCTCACTGACCACGCTGGATACGATGTGCCGCATAGAGATCTCGCAATTCTCGGCCGCGGCCAGGAAAGCGGCGTGCACGACGCAGTTCTTGATGTTACCGCCCGCGATCTTGAAGCTCTCGGCGAGGAAATCATAGTCGATGTCCTCGGACTTGGGGGCGGGCGTGTCCAAAAGCTTTTGCCACAGGCGCTTGCGGGTAGGCACGTCGGGGAAGGGGAAGGAGATGACGAAATTGATGCGGCGCATAAAGGCCTCGTCAATGTTCTGAAGCAGGTTGGTCGCCATGAGCACCACGCCGTCGTATTCCTCCATCTGCTGAAGCAGGTAGGCGGTCTCGATGTTGGCGTGTCGGTCGTGGGAGTCCTTGACCTCGGAGCGCTTGCCGAACAGCGCATCCATCTCGTCGAAAAACAGGATACAGTTGGCGTTTTTCGCCTCGGTAAATACCTGGCGCAGATTCTTTTCAGTCTCACCGATGTACTTGCTGACGATCTGTGAGAGCTGGATCTTATACATCTGCATATGCAGTTGATTGGTGACGACCTGGGCGGCCATGGTCTTGCCGGTACCGGGAGGCCCCGCAAAGAGCATGGAAAGTCCTCGGCCGTAGGCGGCTTTTTTGGAAAAGCCCCACGTATTGTATACCGTATGACGGTATTTGACGTGCGCGCAGGCATCCTTGAGTAGCTGCACCTCGGATTTCGGGAGAACCAGGTCGTCCCAATCGTAGGCGGGCTTAATGGGGGATGCCAGGGTGTTGAGCCCAACCACCACCTGATCGTAGCAGCTCTGGTGGAGAAGCTCAGCGCTGACCGTATCCCGTCCGGACAGTCCGGCAAGATCCGCGCTGCGGCGAACCGCCGCCTCGATCTGACCGGGGGTAAAGCGGAACTTGGCCGCCATCTCGGCGGGGTCGGCATCCGTCCCGGGCATATGACGCTTCATGAAGCTCTCCCAGAGGATCAACCTCTGCGCCTCGTCGGTGTCGGGCACCTCGAAATCAGTCTTGACGACGGAGGGATCCAACTGCGCCTCCTGCCATTTTTCCTCGGAGGTCACAAAGACCACGTTCCCCAGAACCTTACAGCTCTGATTCAGAGCCCTGGTCACCTCCGCGAGCTTGGCGCGCATATCCTCCGCCAGGAGCTTGTCGAGATCCGTCAGGCAGAGAATGCATTCCTGCAACGCGCAGGTACACGCCGCATCGTACAGCGCCCTCTCGGGGGACTCGGCCTCGCAGAGCTCCTCGGCGCGCAGGAAGAGCAGATCCTTCCCCCGCCTTTTGGCGGCGTGCTTGCAGATGAATTTCCGTCCGCTTCCCTTCCGTCCTACCAGAAGGATCACCGTGGTCTTGCCATCGGTATCCGCCGCCGCGGCGCCCGCCACCATGTCCGCAAGCGTCGAGAAGGCATAGAGCCCGTGAAGGGGCTCCTGCGACCGCCAGCGCTCGTAGCCGGCAGGCAGGGAGCCGGTCAGGAAATCCAGCACCGCCCGGGAGAGGGCGAGGGTCATACTCCCGCGATTCCCGCGAAAATCGCGGCTTTCGCCGTTGCCGATACAGAGATACCGCAGAAGAGCGCCGCTCTCGGAGAAGTATCCGTAGTAATCGGACACGGTATCCAAGGGCTTGGCCCACAAGCGGATCAAGGTCTGGACGGCGGGCTTCTTTTGGGTAATGTCATCCTGCAAATACGCAAACAGCTTCTCGTATTTCCGATCCAGCTCACAGCAAAGGAGCGTGACCACCACAAAAAACTCGAATCGATCGCAGGAAAACAAGCGGCGCAGGCGGGTTACGGGAAAATCGATCCCCCGCTCTGCCGTAAGAGCCAGACGGCTCTCAAAGCTGCTTCGCATCTGTTCAAGCGCCCCCCTCTCTTCGGGATTCAGGGAGACGAAGGTGATCGAATCCGAAGCCTTCATGAGATTATGCTCAAACTCCTCGCGGGAGACCACGACCCCCATCATGTTGGCGAGGCTGTTGTCGGGGCCGACCCACGAATGATATTTGTAAATGTAGTAGATGTGCGTATCGAGCATGGCGGAGAACTGGTCCAGCAGCTCTTGCTGTGACGAAAAGGGCAGATCCGCCTCTATGTAGTCAGTTCCCATCGCATCCTCGTTTTCTGTCGCCGGTCTTACCCGACGACGGCTTTTTGTATCTCGTCCCACGTCGCGGCGGTTTTCGCGGTGGCCGTGACCAACAGGTCAGCCACGCTTTCCGCGGCGGTAAACGCATCGAATATGTAAACTCCGTAGCGGAACACGGGATAATCCTCCGAAAGAAGGAAGCACCCGGCGCGCAGCTCCGCGTTCAGGCTATTGAGCGCCTCCAGAACACGGCCGCGCGCTTCGGCCTGCACGAGCCAAGGGTAGCGGGCGTAGTACCGCAGAAAGCCTTGCTCATCCGCCGTGATCACCGCGCTCCATTTGCGGCTCCCCGCCTGCAAGAGCAGATGAACCGTATCCCCCTTGCGGGTGTAGTCCAAGCCCCTCCCGTCCAGCAGGGCGCACAGCAACTTGATCAGTGTCATAGAACGTCCCTCCCCGTCAGGAATCCACAGCCATATCCAGTATGGCCTCAAAGCCGGCGGGACGGCCTCCGAAGTAAGCAAACTGCGGAACCTCGGCAGGAGGGAGCGCCTCCCGCGGCTGTATGGCTTGAGCAGGCGTCGCCGCCTCGGGCGCGGGAACCACAGCCCCCTCCAGAATCGCCGCCGCCTCGCGTAGCCCGACCGTTTCTTCGGCTCGCGCCTCCGCCGCGGTCAGCAGGCTTTGATTTCCCAAGCTCCCCGCCGCGAAAAGCAATTCCTCGCCCGCCAGTTGTCCGAGAACCGTTGAGGACGCGGCATCCAGCATAGCCAGCGCGCCTTGCGCCGCCGAAAAAGCCTGTTTCTCCCGGCTTTCTTTGGCAGAACGCTTGGGTTTAGCCGTCTGTTGGGATTTCCCCCGTTGGGTCAGATTCTTTTCCATCCTCCGCCTCCGCTGCATTGGGTTCGGCGCCGAAAAGGGCGTCCAGGATCTCCTCCAGGATCCCGCCTTCGGTCGATGCGTCCAGGGTCTTGCGTCGGCCGTCCCCGCCGTCGTCGGGCAGGTCGGGCATTTCTCTGAGCTCCGCCAGCACCTCGTCGGCAAAGCCGTCCGCCGAGAACATTTTCTCCGCCTCGGCCACGTTGGCGGTAATGCGGGAGAGAACCGTCTTGAACTTTTTCTGCTCCGCGAGCTTCCGCTCCTTCATAGCCACCGCCTTGCGGAGCGCCGCATTCAGCGCCTTCCGCTGGGCGATCCCTTGGGGAGAGCCGTCGTTTTCCAGCTCCTTCAATTTTCCTTGGTACTCCGCGATCATGCGGGCTTCCTCGCTCAGGCGAAGGAAGGGATACAGCTCCCGCGGAGTCTCCACGCCGTATTTCTGAAGCTTGTTATCGGAATGGGGGCGGTCATCGTTGACCACCTGCCGAAACACCTCGAAGACGCGCGAGGCGGAGCGGATGCTGTCCACGACAACGCCGACCGCCGACCTTACCTCCCCGTCGAATACCAGCGTAGCCGGCTGGTTTCGCACCTTGGCCGACGTGCTCCTGGCAGACAGGGTTTGTTTTTCATGCAGGCTCCCCGAAGGAGCGTAGGTGCCCGCCCGACGGCAGCAGGTCAGAAACATTTCCTGCCCCTTCCCCGCCATGACCGAAGCGGCCAGCGTCCCGTAGTTGAACGCATGGGAGGAAAACCGCGTATAGAAATCTCCCTCCGCCAGCTCCCTTGCCGAGTGGCTGTACACCGGGGAATCATGCCTGCGTCGCAGCTCGGCCGCGGACAGCCTTTCCCGAGAAGACTCGGGAGCTTGGTTTGGGGAAGCCTTCTCCCCCTCTCGGCCGGTCTCGGCATCGGAGGCTTCGGAGCGAGCCATCTGCGCCGCCCGCCGCTTCCCCACGGCATCGAACTCACGGGAGAAATCCCCGATCAAGCGGTATACGGGATCCACACCGGGGGTAGCGCCCGCCCCCGCGCCGGCAGTCAGCCGACGGCGGTAGGCCTCCTCCCTCTCGCCCATGCGTGGATCCACCGGGCGGAAGGGCTTCCTTTTCCTTGAAATCGTACTGTACATAATGATCCCACAGCCCCACGATCGTCCAAAGTCTTACTTCTTCCGTTGCGGCAATCGATCGTTGTTGATATACTCTTTATTGCGATTCCTGTGTTTTCTGCAAGCGGTATCCGTATCAATGTGGTAATTTCCCATAGCCGTATAAGCCGTTTGCGCAACGGAAAGCATCGCCATTCGTGATTTTTTGATAAATTCCGTCCCATTGTTATATATTCTTTCATATTATATCACAAATAACAGGAAATGTCAATCTCACACGAAAAAAATTCAATTTTTCTTCAAATTATACGCCATCAGCATATTGTCGATGGCCTTCTCGTTTTGCTCCTTAACGTACTCCTTGAAATGAGCCAGAATCTTTCGACCCAAAGCGCGGTAGTCCATAGCCAGCACCTTGGATATTTTCAGCCTCCGAAGCTCCTCGGGCACCCCGAACAGAAGCATGATGCTATCCAGCGTACCCTCGATTCTGACCGAAAGCGAGGTAGAATGCGCGGTTGTCATGAGCGTCGCGTACTCAATGCCCGAAACGATGCATTCAGCCTCAAAGAACTGCTCGTCCGTCCAATCCCCTCGGTAGTCGCCAAACACGGTCTTGATTTTCTCCACGTCATTCGTGCGGATGTTATCCAACGTCATGGAATGCGTATACGCAGAAATATAGAAATCGCGCATCTGCTCGTTCTCCTCACAGATGGCCGCCATAGTCGTGATCTCCAGACAATAGGCAAGCAAGGAGCTCTTCCCTTCATCGGTCTCGTCCTCCATCACCTGCCACTGAAAATCGCACATCATTTTCACCAGCACATCCAGTATATGCTCCTTGGTGGGGAAATAGGATGTCAAATTCCCGGTTCCGATCTTCGCCTTCTTGCAAACGGCAGCCGCAGTGGTTTTGGAAAAACCAACTTCAAAAAACAGCTCTGTTGCCGCTTGGATGATGGCCAATCGAATCGGGCTTTCTTTCTTCACTCGTGCCATTCAAATCGCTCCGTTTCGTACGTTTCTTAATTCTGCGTTCGCACCATTTATTGGATATATCCAATTATAACACACCAACCAAAAAAATGCAATAGGTTTTTCCAAAAAAACCGATATTTTTTCACTTTCGGCAGCAATCACAAAAAGCGCACGTCCTTTTGAGCAGGATACACAAAAAGCGATCGAGCGCAAACAAAAAAGGAACCCCTTGCAGGATTCCGTCCTTGCCGTGAACCGTTGGCCGTTATACTAATTTACGAATAAAACCTTGAATCCCAAATATCTCGTGGTAGGGGCGCACCTGCGTGTGCGCCCGATACTTTTTCGGTGGGACAGACGGACACCGCCGAGCAGCACTCGGCAAGTTGTGCCCCTACCGAAGTTATTCAAGATTTTTAAAGTGAATTAGTATTAGCCGTTAGCCGCCAAACAGAAAATAGCATTCGAGTAGCACGAAAAAAAGACCCTTCCGAAGAAGCGTCTTGACTCTGTTTTCCTTTGCAATCGAAAGAAGAAGTAAAATTGGTAGAAAAGAAACTCAAACATTGTAAATGAACCACAGAGGTTCAAGCCCTCGGAAATTAGTATCGGTCAGCT
>JAZQXS010000365.1:0-2344 GCA_045633025.1 Eubacteriales bacterium
GGTGCCCTCGGTGTCGGCGGGGGTCTGCGTGCAGGCCGCCAGGGGGATGGGTAAGAGAAGCAGGGCGGCCAGAGATGCCGCAAGAGTGGATCTTTTCATAGCAACGGTCTCCTTGGGGAGTGGTTTTAGCAAGGCTTCAAGCATAGATGTATAATTGTCTTTAGTATAGCACAAATGCGGGGATTTTGCAAGAGGAAGGGGAGAAAAAAAGCATATAGTACAAAAAAAGACGCGCAAGCCGCCCTTGCGGGCAAAGCTCACGCGCTTTTTCAGTTCGCTTTATACCAAACCGCTTCCGGCGTACGGGGTACGGCCGTGGCGGCGATCATGGACATCGGGGTTCTATGTTCAACTGTATCACAAACCGCATTAGGCTGTGCGGACATCAGCACCCTTATCTGTAATTCGATAAAGCCTCCCCTTCCCGGGGATCAGGGTAAATTTCGGCGATAGCCTTACTTCGCGTAATCGGTAGCGCGGCTCTCGCGGATCAGGTTGATCTTGATCTGGCCGGGGTACTTGACCTCCGCCTGGATCTTTTCGGCCATCTGGCGCGCGATCAGAGGCATCTCCCCGTCATGCACGGCATCCGGCTTGACCATCACGCGGAGCTCTCGACCCGCCTGAATGGCAAATGCTTTTTCAATTCCGTTGAAGCCCTCGGCGATCTCCTCCAGCTTCTCCAGACGCTTGATGTAATTCTCCATGTCCTCGCGGCGAGCGCCGGGACGAGCGGCCGAGATCGCGTCAGCAGCCTGCACCAGCACGGCGATGACACTCTGGGGCTCCACGTCTCCGTGATGCGCCTCGATGGCATGAACCACGTCGCGGTTCTCCTTGTACTTCTTGGCCGCGTTGACACCGATCTGCACGTGAGAGCCCTCCACATCGTAGGGGAAAGCCTTACCGATATCGTGCAGAAGTCCGGCTCTGCGCGCCAGCACGGGATCCACGCCCAGCTCCTCCGCCATGATGCCCGCAAGAATGGCCACCTCGATGGAGTGCTGCAGCACGTTCTGACCATAGCTCGTGCGGTAACGAAGACGTCCCAGCAAGCGAACCAGATCAGGGTTAATACCATGGATGTTGACTTCAAACGTAGCGCGTTCGCCCGCCTGCTTGATGGCGGCGTCCACGTCCTTCTTGGCCTTCTCCACCATCTCCTCAATGCGGGTGGGATGGATACGGCCGTCTGCAATGAGCTTCTCCAGCGCCAATCTCGCCACCTCGCGGCGGATGGGGTCGAAGCCCGAAATGGTGATGACCTCGGGGGTATCGTCGATGATGAGCTCCACGCCCGTCAGGGTCTCCAGCTTCTGGATGTTGCGTCCCTCACGGCCGATGATGCGTCCCTTCATCTCCTCGCTGGGCAGAGCCACAGAGGAAATGGTGGATTCAGCCACGAAATCGCCCGCGCAGCGTTGGATAGCCAGCGCCATAATGCGGCAAGCCTTCTCGTCGGCCTCGTCGCGGTACTGCGCCTCCAGCTCTACGATGCGCTGCGCCTGCTCATGACGGATCTCCTCCTCCAGGCCGGCCACAAGCTCTGCCTTGGCCTGCTCGGCGGTATAGCCCGACACGCGCTCCAGCGTACGCTTTTGCTCGGCCAGCGCCTCGTCGATCTCCTCGCGAACCGTATCGCACTCCTTGAGCTTGCGATCAAGCTGCTCGCTCTTCTTGTCAAGCTGCTCGCTCTTTCTGTCCAGATTTTCTTCCTTCTTGGACAGGCGGGTCTCGGTGCGGGACACCTCGGCGCGGCGCTCCTTGATCTCCTGCTCCATGTCGTTCTTCTGGCGCATGATCTCCTCCTTGGCGGAGAGAAGCGCTTCCTTCTTGGCGGTCTCGGCCTGCTTTTCGCCTTCCTCGACCAGCTCGCGAGCCTTCTGCTCAGCGGTTCCGATCTTGGCCTCGGCCACGCGCTTACGGTAGAAATGCCCGATGGCAAAGCCCAAAGCCAAACAAACCACACCCGTGATCACCACGATCAAAATTTCAATCGGATCCATGTTTATACACCTCCTTTTCAAAAAAAATATATAGGATGACCTCACCCATACCGTACAGACGGGCGAGGTCATTCTATATTATACACAAAAGCGGGCAACTTGTCAAGAGATTTTTTTGCTTTAGTTGGTTAAATCCCCAAATTATTTCCGGAATTTTGTGAAATATCATCAAATGGAGGTCGGACATGCAGGACGCTCGGAAGGGGAATTTTCCATCACGCCAGCTCCCGCAAAACCTCGCAGACCAAGCGGTAGGTTCGCTCCACCGAAGGAGCGGAGAGCATCTCACGGGGGGTGTGGATGTCCCGCATATCGGGGCCCACCGAGATGATGTCCAT
>JAZQXS010000366.1:0-2327 GCA_045633025.1 Eubacteriales bacterium
CTGGTTCACGGCGACGAGGAGGCCGACAAGGCTCGCGCCGCGGCCAAGTCCCTGTTCGGCGGTGGCGAGGGCGCTGACGTGCCCACGCTGGCTCTGACTCCCGAGGACTTCTACATGGACGGCCGTTGCGACGTGCCCACCATGCTGGTCAAGGCAGGCTTTGCCAAGTCCAAGTCCGAGGCACGCCAGGCTATCCAGCAGGGCGGTGTGACCCTGGACGGCGAAAAGATCACCGACCCCCGCACCACCTTCTCCCCCGCCGACCTCGGCGAGGGCAAGATGCTCCGCAAGGGCAAGAAGAATTTCGTGAAGGTAATTGCGGGTTAAAGAGAACGCAAGGGCTCTGCGCTTGACCCGCTCAAGGGACTTTTGAAAAAGTCCCTTGAGAATCCCCAAAACTTTCAGATAGGTTTTTGGGGGTTGCGAGAGGATACCAAGTGCCGTAGAGGACATCACCATGGGGCCCCTGCCCCATTGGTATATTTGGGTAACGGAAAAATTTCGGTCTCCTCGTCCATTATTCATTATTCATTATTCACCATTCATTATTCATTAACTACTACGATGAGGTTCGCCTCCGTCAAAGGACAAGCCCCACAGAGAACTACCGCCCCCTCACGGGTGGCTGAAAGCGGTACGGGCTTGCGGCGGTCGCATTTCGCCTCGGAGCTGACTCGGTGAAGTACCCGCGCCCTGCGGGTATGCGTAGCCCTGTCCGGTCGGAACCGTTATATTCCCTCAAAGGTGTCGTTCCCTGTTCGGGGCGGAAGCCGGGTGGTACCGCGGGTCTATCTCCCGTCCCAGTTTTACGGATAGGCGTATCCGTCCTTGGGGCGGGAGAATCTTGTTTTTTTCAACACGAAAGGAAATACAGTTATCATGAGCATGAAAGAAAATTTGGAACAGATCAGAAGCGAGGCTCTGTCCGCCATTGCCGCGGACGGCGCCGATCTGGAAGCGCTCCGGGTCAAGTACCTGGGTAAGAAGGGCGAGCTGACCGCGGTTCTGCGCGGTATGGGTCAACTCACCCCCGAGGAGCGTCCCGTGGTGGGTCAGATCGCCAACGAGGTGCGCGCGGACATTGAGAACGCCATGGCCGCCCGCAAGGAGACCCTGGCCGCCGAGGCGCTGGAGCAGCAGCTCAAGGCCGAAAAGCTGGACGTGACCATGCCCGGCTCGGCCGCCAAGATGGGTCATGTGCACCCCCTGAACCTGGTTCAGCGCGACCTGGAGGATATCTTCATCGGTCTGGGCTTCTCCATCGTGGAGGGTCCCGAGGTGGAGTACGACTACTACAACTTCCAGGCGCTCAACATCCCCGAGGAGCATCCCGCCAGAGATACCCAGGACACCTTCTACATCACCGAGAACATCCTGCTCCGCACCCAGACATCCTCGGTGCAGGCGCGCACCATGGAGATGCAGAAGCCGCCCATCCGCATCATCTCCCCCGGCCGTGTGTACCGCTCCGACGCTATGGACGCGACCCACTCCCCCCTGTTCCACCAGCTTGAGGGTCTAGTGATCGACAAGGGCATCACCATGGGCGACCTGCGGGGTACCTTGGACACCTTCGCCAAGCAGGAGTTCGGCTCCGACACCCGCATCCGCTTCCGCCCCCACCACTTCCCCTTCACCGAGCCCTCGGCTGAGGTGGATATTTCCTGCTTCGCCTGCGGCGGCAAGGGCTGCCGTCTCTGCAAGAACGAGGGCTGGATCGAGATTCTGGGCGCGGGTATGGTGCATCCCCACGTGCTGGAGATGGGCGGCATTGACCCCACCGTGTACAGCGGCTTTGCCTTCGGTCTCGGCGTGGAGCGTATCGCCATGCTCAAGTACCACATCGATGACATCCGTCATCTCTATGAGAACGACGTGAGATTCCTGTCTCAGTTCTAAGGAGGCGAATTTGGGGCTCTGCCCCAAGCCCCGCTTAAGGAACTTCTTGAAAGAAGTTCCTTAAGGATCCTCAAGAACTTTCAAAAATTGGATTGTATGTTCTTACTTGCTGTTTGACGGATGGTTTCTGTCAATCAGCGGGGCCCCATCCCCGCTTGTGGGTTGAGGAACGGGAGGACGATTTGGGCTCTGCCCCAAGCCCCGCTTAAGGAACTTCTTGAAAGAAGTTCCTTAAGGATCCTCAAGAACTTTCAAAAGCCCCCCTGCAAATATAAAAATCATCTGATATTTTGATATAATAAAGAAGGTAATAACCATGAATCTTTCTATGAACTGGCTGGCGGATTACGTCAGCGTTAAGGACGTCGCCATCCACGACTACTGCGAGCGGTTGACCTACACCGGCTCCAAGGTCGAGGGCTACGAGG
>JAZQXS010000367.1:0-1617 GCA_045633025.1 Eubacteriales bacterium
TCGGCGGAGACGGGGGCGGATGAAGGCTCGTCTGCGTAGGATGCTTGGACGGGCGCGGAGATATTATCTGCCGCCGCGGAGACCGGGGCGGGGGAGATATCATCAGAGGCGGCCATGTTTGCGGAAACCGCCGTGGGGAACATAGTCAGACCGACCATAGTGGCCAGCCCCAGCGCCGTGATACGAGCCGAAAGCCGCAGAGGGGAAGGGGACGTTCGATCGGTGGCGTTATTCACGCGGATGGGATTTCTTTTCATAGTTATACCTTCCTTTCTTGGGTACCGAGCATGAGCGATGGGGGAGCATCGCCATCCTTTCCTCCGCAGATCGGTACGGCCTTTGTTGAAATACCGCCCGTCGGGGATGATGAGTCCCCGGACGGGCAAATTTGTCTCCCGCTATCGGGAGGCGGAGGAATTCGGAGCGGGACGGGAGATCGGGAAGCCTGCCGACATACCGCCCTGCCTATCCTATTGTAACAGATTTATGCGCGAATTGCAAGGAACAATATATGGAAGATGAGGAAACGTTCGGAAACGAAAGGGAAGCCTTTTGGGAAAATTTGAGAATCATTCTCAAATTTATTGACAAACCGAGAAGGATATGCTATAATAATGAGGTTTAATCAGTTTTTTCGAATCAATCAAAAAATCAACCACACAAAGGAGGTGTACGATATGGCCGGAACCTACAAGACGGCAGGGCGGCAGAGATTGCTGGATTTTCTGGAAAAGCACCCGGATCGTCAGTTTCTTGTGGACGAGCTTTCGGAGGAGCTGAACCGACGGATCGGGGATAGCCCGAACAAGAGCAGTAAAAGCAGTCTGTATCGGCACCTGTCTGAGCTGTGCGACGAGGGGACGGTGCGGAAATACCGCAGCGATACCCAATCGGCCTACGTCTACCAGTACGTGGGGCGGGGGGATTGCTGTCACCATTTCCATCTCAAGTGCGTATCCTGCGGGGCGCTTGTCCATCTGGAATGCGCTGTCAGCGAGGAGTTGCTCACCCACATCCGCTCCGACCACGGCTTTTGCGTGGACAGCGGCCGCTCCATCCTGTACGGAATGTGCAAGGTCTGCGCCGCGGCGGAGGAAACCGAAAAATAAGGCGGCCGTGAATGCGCCCGCTGTTAAATACGTAAGGAACCAAAAACATGAAATGCTGTATGAAAAAAGTAAAAAAATGCGTGGCTCTGCTGGTTTGCGTGACCATTTTGATGGGATTTTGCGCGGCCTGTATTAGTTGCGAAAAGGATCAGCCTTCCGGTGCGGGGAGCACGATCATCATTTGTACCAATTATGCCGCCCTCCAGCTTACAAGAGGCTTGCTTGCCAATTACCAAAGCAACGGGGGAGAGGGTGTTGTTCAGTTGATGGTTCTCGGCAGTGAGGGGCAGGATATGCACAGCTACGAGCCCGCGGCCAAGGATATCATCCTCTTGGCGGGTGCTGACGTGGTGATCTGTACCGGCGCCGAGGGATGGCTGGATTCGGCCCTGCAGGCCTCGGGCAATACGGATCTGATCCGGGTTTCCATGATGGAGGCCTGTGATACCATGGAGGAGGAGCACGACCACGATCACGATCACGGCGGGGACTCCTGCTCCCTCATCGG
>JAZQXS010000368.1:0-3908 GCA_045633025.1 Eubacteriales bacterium
TTCTCCACGGTGCTTCCTCCGTTCCCCAGGAATTCGTAGCCGAGATCAACAAGTACGGCGGTCAGATGCCCGACGCCGTGGGTATCCCCGAAGAGCAGCTCCGCAAGGCAGCTTCCCTGGCCGTTTGTAAGATCAACATCGACTCCGACATCCGCATGGCTATGACCGCCGCTCTCCGCCGCACCTTCGTGGAGAAGCCCTCGGTCTTCGATCCTCGCGACTACCTCGGTGCCGGCCGCGCCGCCATCAAGGAAATGGTCAAGCACAAGATCGTCAACGTTCTGGGCTCGGACAACACCCTGTAATGTAGATACAAACAAAGATACAAGATACAAGATGTTGCGTTTTCTGCGCGTTTTGCTATCTTGTATCTTTGTATTACACAACCCGACGGAGATAACCATGTACTATTCCCAAACCTACAAAACCAAATGGCACGACACCGACGGAGACGGGGTCATGCGCCCCTCGGCTCTGCTGGTCTATATGCAGGAGACCGCCAATCTTCAATGCCGCGAGTACGGCATGGATCTCAATGACCTGCACGACAAGGAAGGCAAGGGCTTTCTGCTCTCCCGCATGATGGTGAAGATCTCAGCCCCCCTGCGCGCCTACGAGGACATCGAGGTGCGCACCTGGTGCATCGACAACAAGGGCTACAACTTCATCCGCTGCTTCTCGGTTCACCGCGGCGGCGAGACGGTGGCGCTGGCCGTGTCCCATTGGGCGCTGGTGGACATCCGGGAGGGCAAGATGCTCCGCACCACGGATTTCCGCCGTGATTTCCCCTATGGGGAAATGCCCGACGAGTCGGCGCTCCCACGCCGCATCCGCATCCCCGCCGCGCTGGAGATGGAGACGGTGGGCGAGCGGCGGATCGTGTACAGCGACCTGGACTTCAACCGCCACATGAATAATACCAAGTATCCCGACATGGTCTGCGACTTCCTGCCCACGATGGACGGGAAATGGGTCACCGGACTCTCCCTCTCCTACCTGCGGGAAGCCGCCTTCGGGGACACCCTGACCATCCATCGCGCGCCCGTCGAGGGTGCCGAGAACACCTACCTCATCCGCACCACCCGCCCCGACGGCGCGGTCTGCTTGGAGGCGGAGGTCGGGCTGGCAGATGTCTGATAAGCGGAGAGCGCGCCTCCGGCGGCTCAGAGCCTTTCTTGAAAGAAAGGTTCTGAGAACTCCAAAGAACTTTATACGAATTACGAATCGTCATGTTCGATAACTTTTCAACCCCACATAAAGTTGCAAATATGTTTCAACGGGGAGAACGCAGACAGTCGAGATACCAAGCAAGCTCGGTGGCCTGTCTCTACAAAAAGAACCCTTGCTCAACAAAAGCGTGAGCAAGGGATTTTTGATTTCATACTCATTATCAAATAAGATCTTTAATAGTGCGTGGGAAACTTCTCGAGGAACTGCTTGCAGTTCGGTTTCCCCCACACCCCCTTCAAGAACTTTCAGAGAAATAATTTCTTGCGAAAGTTCTTGGGATTCTTAAACCCTTCTTTCAAGAAGGGTTTAAGCGGGGTACAGGGGCGGCGCCCCTGTATGGGATTCAAGTTTTTATTTGTGAAATCGTATCAGTTATCTCCGTAGAGCTTATCCAGATTATAGAAATCTCTGGTCTCGCGGGTGAATACGTGCACCAAAACGTGGCTGTAATCCAGCACCGTCCAGGTGTTGTTGTCGCGCCCTTCGGTGTGAAGGGGCTTGATGCCGCGGCGGGTCATCTCGTACTCCACCTCGCCACCCAACGTCTGGACGTGGGTGTTGGAGGTACCCGTAGCCAGCACCATAAAGTCGCAGATATCCGTCTTTCCCTTCATGGGAATGACCTTGATCTGATGGCCGCGCTTGTGATCGAGGAACAGCGCGATGGCCTCGGCCAGCTCGGCGGGGGTCGCGTCGGTCAGAGGCGCGGGCTGGTTATCGGGCTTTTCCAATTCAGCAGCAATTCTTTCCTTAAATTCCATTTTCTTAATTCCTTTCTTATTATTGGGAGAGCGGGGGGAGCGAGGGGCACGGCCCCTGTCCCCCGCTTAAGAACCCTTTTGAAAAAGTCCCTTAAGCCGCCGGAGGCCGCTCTCCTCACTCCCTCGTTCTCTTAAAACTTCCCACACTCCATCTGCTCCTCCAAAACGAGGCGGTTGCGGGCGTAGGCGGTATCGGGGCTGATGACCGCGCCCTCCGAAAGAAGTGCCCGCATGGTCATATCGAAGGACATGATGAGGGTGCGGCGGAGGTGGACGAGGCGTTCCTCCATGCTCATTTTTTCGGGATGCGCATCCCAGAAGAAGGTGCGCAGACGAACGCAATCGGGGAAGATACGGGAGTCGTCGATATAGTCCGCCAGGTAGAGCAGCTTCTCGGTCAGCGTCATTTCCTCCCGCCCCGTGGTGTGCCAGCGGATAGCGGAGACCACGGTGTCGGTGGCGAAATCGGGATATTGCGCGGGCACAATAATGGCCGCCGTACGGGCGTGGAAGGTCTTATGCGAGAATTCGTCGCCGGGCTTGACCTCCTCCTCCGCCTCGCGCAGGATGCGGATCTGGGTGGGAATATCGTACTCCTTGGTGATGTCATGGAGCAGGGCGGCGGCGCGGAGCGCGGGGAGCTCCTCGGGGCAGAAGAGGGTCGCCAGCCGCATGACCATATCCTCCACGGCGGCGGTATGGACGAAGCGCTTGGGGGACATCTTTCCGATCACAGTCTCCCGCAGGGCGAGCAACGCCTCCTCGCCAAAAGCATTTGCTTGGTTCATGATGGTATCCTTTCAAAGGTTTCTGTAAAGATTATGTTGATGGATGTACCGCGCGACGGCGGGGGGCACAAGACCGTCGATGGAGTCTCCCCGAAAAACGGCCTCCCGCACGTCGCTGGAGGACAGCTCGATGGCGGGGGCGACGATGCGGGGCACCATCTTGCCGAAGCGGGCGTGGTAGTCGGTGATCTTCTCCACGATGCGGTCGTCCAGCGCGGCGTCGGACTCGCGGCGGATGTAGACGGGGTAGCAGAGACGGAAGATCTCTTCGGGCTCCCGCCAGCGATCCAGGGTCAAAAGCATATCCGTGCCCATGAGGAAGAACAGCCGTCCCGCGGGGTCATAGAGCTCGCGGAGCGTGTCCACGGTGTAGCTCGTCCCTTCCCGCTTCATTTCGAGATCGCTGACGATGACGCCGTCCATTCCCTCGAAGGCCAGACGGCACATCTCCAAACGGTCACGGGCGGAGGCGTCCCCCTTCATGACCTTGTGGGGGGTGACACCGGTGGGGATGACATAGAGGATATCCAGCCACATCTGCTCCATGAAGGCGCGGGCGGCGGCCACGTGCCCGTTGTGGACGGGTGAAAACGTCCCGCCGTAAATACCGACCCGCATATCAGAGCTCGATGTGCCGTTTCCCGTTGAGGGAGCGGCGGTAGAGGATGATCTTACGGCCGATAACGCCCACGACGGCGGCGTTCAGCGCGTCGGCCAGCCCTTCGGCGGCCTCGCGGGGGGTGTACTCAGCGGTCTCCAGCACCGACAGCTTGATGAGCTCATGAGCCTCCAGCGCGTCGCAAACGGTGGTCAGAAAATTCTCGGTGACGCCGCCCTTACCGATCTGGGTCACGGGCGACATGGTGGACGCCAGGGAGCGGAGCTTGGCTCTCTGCTGGGAGGTCAGCACCGGCGCGGCAGGGTAGATTCTTTCGTTGTTCATTGGTTTTTCTCCTTTTTTACGGGGCTTTGCCCCATCCCCCACCCAAGGAACTTTTTGAAAAAAGTTCCTTGGGAATCCTCAAAAACTTTCAAAAATATTTGAGAATGCGGGATGATCAAATGTTTTTCAATTTCTCCGCCAGCTTCGCCACAGCTTTTCCGCGGTGGCTGATGGCGTTCTTTTGGT
>JAZQXS010000369.1:0-2013 GCA_045633025.1 Eubacteriales bacterium
ACGCCGTAGGCGTATTTCACTGCCACAGGCAATTTCACACACGAAGTGTATTTCACCCGTTCCGCAAGGAACGGATATCATGGCGCGGTGTAAGGGACTCTGAACCCAGCCGACCCTCGCTCCGCTCCGTGTCGGCATCACGTTGCCCCCGCTCCCTGCGGTCGCTGACAGGCAAAATTTTTTTTGCTCGATGGCAACGTGAACGGAGGTCTCGCCCCAAACTCTGTACCAAAACAAAGAACCACGGTAAAACCGTGGTTCTTTGTTTTGGCGCGGTGTAAGGGACTCGAACCCCCGACCTACTGGTTCGTAGCCAGGCACTCTATCCAGCTGAGCTAACACCGCGTATGCTTGGGAGGTGTTCTCCTGAGCACTCGTATATTATAGCACAACACTTTCAATTTGTCAAGCGTTTTTCAAAATATTTTTTGACGACTTTTCCCATAAATTCGAGAGCTTTTTTGGTGGAATTTCCCGAAACCGTCTTGACAAATCCGAATCAGTCGATTATAATAGAGACGGGAGCCCCCCCGCGCTCCCCCATTTTCTCCCCCCGAAAGGAGCTTGAATCATGCAATTCTCTGATACACGCAAGCGCTTTGCCGACGCGCCGCTGATGGCTGTCGACGCCCTGGGCAGAGCCACCCCCGACACCGCCTCCGGAGCCCCCGCCACGCGGGAAAACCGCTTGGTCGGTCTTTTCTACTTTCTCTGGCTGGGTGAGAGCGGCCGCCACCGTCCCTACAATATCTCTCACATTATGGAGCAAGACCCCGATATCGGCCACAAGCCCACCTCCCCCCTCTGGGGCGGGCACGGCCTCATGCACCACTGGGGCGAGCCCTTCTACGGCTACTACTACAACAACGACGAGTGGGTCATCCGCAAGCATATGAAGCTCATCATGCAGGCCGACGTGGATTTCCTCTTCTTCGACACCACCAACGCGGTCATTTATCAAGACAACGCCAAGCTGGTCATGAAGGTGCTGCAAGAGTACCATGACGAGGGCTGGAAGATCCCGCAGGTCATGTTCTACACCAACACCGCCTCGGGGCAGACCGTCCAGCGGATCTACGACGAGATCTACCGCGACGGCTACTGCAAGGACACCTGGTTCTGCCTGGACGGCAAGCCCGTCATCATCGCCAAGGCCGAGGAGTGCTCCCCCGAAACCCGAGACTTCTTCAACATCAAGAAGTCCCAGTGGCCCAACGAGCCCGACAAGCTGGGCGGATGGCCCTGGATGGACTTCACCCGTCCTCAGCGCGTGTTCGCCAACATGGACGGCGAGGCCGAGGTCATCAACGTATCGGTCGCGCAGCACCCGCAGATCATGTTCGGCGACTCCGCCCTCTACGGCGAGACGGCCAACCGCGGCCGCGCCTTCCACAACGGTGAGAACGACCCCTCCCCCGACGCCTGGAAGCACGGTTACAACTTCGCCGAGCAGTTCGACCGCGCGCTGGAGACCGACCCGCCCATCGTACTGGTCACGGGCTGGAACGAGTGGATCGCGGGAGACTGGGGTAGCGGCCGCGGCGAGCGCCCCATCGGCTTCGTGGATTGCGCCAACTGGGAATACAGCCGCGATATCGAGATGATGCGGGGCGGATACTTTGACAATTACTTCATGCAGCTCGTCAGCTACGTCCGCCGCTACAAGGGCGCGTCCGAAACCCCGGTCTACGAGCCCGTAGCCTCGGTGGACACCCCCATCTCCGAGAGTCTTTCTGCCTGCCCCGCCCTCTACGATAACTTCGCGGACGGAGGCATGAACCGCCACGCCGAGGGACAGGGCGGTGTGATCTACACCAACTACACCCAGCGCAACGTCATCGAGCAGATCGGTGTCATGCACGACGCCGAGACCCTCTCCTTCACCGTCCGCGCCAAAGCGCCCGTGAGCGATCCCATGGGAGCCGGCTCCTGGATGAAGATCTACCTGAACACCGTGGGCGGAACGGGCTACCAGTACGTCCTCAACCATACCACCTGCCGCGGCGGCAGAAC
>JAZQXS010000370.1:0-1576 GCA_045633025.1 Eubacteriales bacterium
GGACAAGGCGGTCAAGGATGCCTTCTCCTTCGATAATCTGGCGTGGCAGTACGAAAATGGGATCAAGATCACGGAATCCTTCCGCGCGGACGGACTTCACCGTATCCTCTATAAATGTCCCGCCTGCCAAGCGGAAGGGGACATGGAGGGAAAGGGAACCAAGCTGACCTGCCAGGCCTGGGGCAAGACCTGGACGCTTACCGAGCTGGAACGCCTCGAGGCCGACGGCGGGGAGACCGAATTCCCCCACATCCCCGATTGGTACGATTGGGAGCGCGCTGAGGTCAGACGGGAGATCGACGAAGGGGCGTATTCGCTGGATACCCCCGTGGAGATCGGCCTCATGGTGGACTACAAGGGGCTCTACATGGTGGGCGACGGCCGCTTGACTCATACGAGCGAGGGCTTTTTGCTGGAGGGCTACGAGGGCAAGCTCCGCTATGAGCAAAAGCCCCGCGCGTCCCACACCCTCAACGCGGATTTCTACTGGTACTGCATCGGCGACGTGATCGGCATCGGCAACCGCGGTTGCCTCTACTACTGCTTCCCGAAGCCCGTGGATGGCAAGATCCCTCCCGTGGCCAAGGCCAGATTGGCGGCGGAGGAGCTGTATAAGATCGCGATGGAAAACCGACGGAGGCCGAGAGCGGAGCAGTAATTTCGAAATAAGAATGGGACGCCGTCCGTGCAAAACGCATGGACGACGCCCCTTTTTTATGGCTTTTCGTTGCTTCATACGAATGCCATTCTCGAATAGGCATCCTGAATGCAAATTCGCTCCCCTGTTCCATGCTTTTAGCCGGGATTCGTATCCAACCCTTGCTCGGCCTTGTCGATCATCCCTTTCATCAGACAGCCCACCCGCCCGACCATCAGCTCGGGCGGCTCCTTCATGCCGCGGTTGACCCAATCCACCATAGTGCCCACCAGGATATAGGAGCAGGTCTGCGCCACGAACTCACGATCCTCGCGGTGACGGGGGCACTCGCCGCATTTGTCATCGATCACCTCTAAAACCATATTTCGCACGATGCGGTGCAGATGATGCTCCAGATTCTCCTGCTTCATGGTCTGAAAGATCTTGGTTATGTAGATTTGGTGATCCAGCGCGAAGCGGTAGATCTTCAGATACCCCTCCTGCCAGTGAGCGTAGGTGGTACAGCTTTTGTCTACGTTGAGCACGTGGGTCTCCAGCCCCCAGATCATCAGCTCGTAGATGTCCTGAAAGTGATAGTAAAAGGTCATGCGGTTGACCCCGCACAGCTCGGTGATATCGCTGACGGTGATCTTGTTGAACGGTTTTTTCTCAAGCAGGCTGCCAAAGGCCGCCAAAAGCGCCTTCTTCGTAAGATTTGACATGGCGGTAACGCCCTCCTTTCCTCCTTTATTATAACACAACGGTAATAAAAAATCAATCATCTTCGCAAAAATGATAAAAAATTTATCATCCGTTCGAATTCTGCCTATTGCTTTTTGGGGATATGTTGCTATAATGATGAGGACGGAGGATCCCCCGTCTCCCCGCCTGCGGGCGAGGAAGATCCCGTTTATGAAAGGAATGAATGTGAAGATGAAA
>JAZQXS010000371.1:0-2785 GCA_045633025.1 Eubacteriales bacterium
TGGGTTCTTTGATTCAATTGGATCGCCTCGATTCCTGAGTTTTCCCTCATTATACCATATTTTGGGGAAAATTGCAAATGGTTTGGAAAAATATCTTCGATTCTGTGATTCTCCGATCTTGCCTTGGAAAAGGTTGCCGGGAATAGCGGCCTTTGCCTTTCCCGGCGGAGAAGGCGGGGGAATATTCATTGCTTGTGAATATATGCAGAAAAATATACAACTCATTCTCGGAAAATACACGAATCCTCCCGAAGGGGTGATTTTTTATTCAAAACGCCCGAAAAAACCTTGTAATAATTTACAATTTGCACACAATTCGCTATTGACAAATCCTTCACAAACTGGTATAATAATCGCATTCAAATACGCAGTTCCGTATAAATATACAAAACGGATGCAAAACGGAGGAATACCATGAATAAAGAAAGCATCAAAAAAGTTGTACTCGCCTACTCGGGCGGTCTGGATACGTCCATCATCATTCCGTGGCTGAAGGAAAACTACAACAACTGCGAGGTCATCGCGGTTTCGGGTAACGTCGGCCAGGCCGACGAGCTGGAGGGTCTGGAGGAGAAGGCGCTCAAGACCGGCGCGTCCAAGCTCTATGTCCTCGACCTCACCGAGGAGTACGTGGATGAGTACATCATCCCCTGCATGAAGGCCGGCGCGATCTACGAGGAGTACCTGCTGGGTACCTCCCATGCCCGTCCCTGCATCGCTAAGGGCTTGGCCGAGATCGCCATCAAGGAGGGCGCTGACGCCATCTGCCACGGCTGTACCGGTAAGGGTAACGACCAGGTAAGATTCGAGCTGACCCTCAAGCACTTCTGCCCCGATATGCCCATCATCGCTCCCTGGAGAGAGTGGGATATCAAGTCCCGCGAGGAAGAGATCGACTACGCCGAGGCGCACAACGTGCCTCTGAAGATCAACCGCGAGACCAACTACTCCAAGGACAAGAACCTCTGGCACCTGTCCCACGAGGGTCTGGATCTGGAGGACACCAGCAACGAGCCTATGTACGAGAAGCCCGGCTTCCTGGAGATGGGCGTTTCTCCCATCATGGCTCCCGACACCCCCACCTACATCGAGCTGGAGTTTGACAAGGGCGTTCCCGTAGCTCTGGACGGCAAGAAGATGTCCGCCAAGGAGATCATCCTCGCCCTCAACGAGATCGGCGGTAAGAACGGTATCGGTCTGCTGGACATCGTGGAGAACCGTTTGGTCGGCATGAAGTGCCGCGGTGTCTACGAGACCCCCGGCGGAACCATCCTCTACAAGGCTCACAGCGTTCTGGAGAGCATCTGTCTGGACAAGATGACCCTGCACGAGAAGCAGAAGCTGGCCATCACCTATGCCGAGCTGGTCTACAACGGTCAGTGGTTCACCCCCCTGCGTGAGGCACTCGCCGCGTTCGTGGACAAGACCCAGGAGACCGTCACCGGTAAGGTTCGTCTGAAGCTCTACAAGGGCAACATGATCAACGCAGGCGTTTGGTCCGACTACTCCCTCTACTCCGAGGAGATCGCTACCTTCGGTGAGTCCGACTACGATCAGAAGGATTCCGCAGGCTTCATCAACCTCTACGGTCTGCCCATCAAGGTCAAGGCTATGGTGGACGCCAAGAATAAGAATAAGTAAAGAGCGAGGCGCGTATCTTAGGAACCTTCTTGAATGAAGGTTCCTAAGAACCTCCAAGAACTTTAAACACAATGATCATACACCGCGTGGCGGCGCACCGACCCGAGTTCGGGCGGAGCGTCGCCCGATCTTTTTCAAAAATTAAACTACGGAGGAAATCCCCCATGCAATCTCTGAAGAACCAACATTTCCTGAAGCTCCTCGATCTCACTCCCGAAGAGATCACATATCTGCTTGATCTTGCGGCCGATCTTAAGGCTAAGAAGAAGGCCGGCATCCCTCACCGTCTCTGCGAGGGCAAGAGCATTGCGCTCATTTTCGAAAAGACCTCCACCCGCACCCGCTGCGCCTTTGAGGTGGCCGCTGCTGACCTGGGTATGCACCCCACCTATCTGGATCCCACCGGCTCCCAGATCGGCAAGAAGGAGAGCATCGCCGACACCGCCCGCGTGCTGGGGCGCATGTATGACGGTATCGAGTATCGTGGGTTCGGCCAGGAGATCGTGGAGGAGCTGGCCAAGTTCGCAGGCGTGCCCGTCTGGAACGGTCTGACCAACGAGTTCCATCCCACCCAGATCCTCGCCGATTTTCTGACCATCCGCGAGCATTTCGGCACGCTCGAGGGGATCAAGCTGGTCTACATGGGCGACGCCCGCTACAACATGGGCAACTCGCTCATGGTTGGCTGCGCCAAGATGGGTATGCATTTCGTGGCCTGCGCGCCCAAGAAATATTTCCCGAATGCCGCGCTGGTGGCGCAGTGTCAGGCAATCGCCGCCGAGACGGGCGCTGTGCTGGAGTTCATCGAGGATCCCATGGTCGCGACCAAGGGCGCGAGCGTGATCTACACCGACGTGTGGGTCTCTATGGGCGAGCCCGACTCGGTTTGGGAGGAGCGCATTTCCGAGCTGACCCCCTACCGTGTCACGACCGAGCTGATGCGCAACGCCGGAGATGCGTGCGTATTCATGCACTGCCTGCCCGCGTTCCATGATCTGAACACCACCATCGGCAAGCAGATCCACGACAAATTCGGCATCGACTGCATGGAGGTCACCGACGAGGTCTTTGAGTCCTCTGCCTCCATCGTCTTCGACGAGGCCGAGAACCGTATGCACACCATCAAGGCCGTCATGGCGGCGAC
>JAZQXS010000372.1:0-5496 GCA_045633025.1 Eubacteriales bacterium
CTCGATGATATCGATGCCGAACTTCTTGGCGAAGTCGTAGTCACGCTCGTCATGGGCAGGGACGGCCATGATGGCGCCGGTACCGTAGCCCATCATAACGTAGTCGGCGATATAGATGGGAATTTCCTTACCGTTGACCGGGTTGATACCGCACAGACCCTTGAGGCATACGCCGGTCTTGTCCTTGACAAGCTGGGTACGCTCGAACTCGGTCTTCTTGGTGCACTCCACCTGGTAGGCCTCCACCTCGTCCATGTTTTGGATGCGATCCTTCATCTTCTCGATGATGGGGTGCTCGGGGGCGATGACCATGAAGGTCACGCCGAACAGGGTATCGGGGCGGGTGGTGTAGATACGGAGGGTCTCGTCGGTGTCGGTCAGACCGAAGTTGACGAAGGCGCCGCGGGATTTACCGATCCAGTTGACCTGCTGCATCTTGATGTTGGGGAGGTAATCCACTCCGGCCAAGCCCTGCAGGAGCTTATCGGCGTACTCGGTGATGCGGAGATACCAGACGTCCTTGGACTTCTGGATGATATCCGAGTGGCAGATATCGCACTTACCGCCCTGGGAGTCCTCGTTGGAAAGGACGACCTTACAGTGGGGGCAGTAGTTGACCATGGCGGTATCGCGGAAGGCGAGACCCTTCTCGAACATCTTGAGGAAGATGAACTGGGTCCACTTGTAGTAGTCCTCCTCGGTGGTATCGATCACGCGGTTCCAATCGAAGGAGAAGCCCACGCGGCGGAGCTGGGAGGAGAACTTGTTGATGTTGCGGTCGGTCAGCTCGCGGGGGTGGATGCCCGTCTTGATGGCGGAGTTCTCGGTAGGCAGACCGAAGGCGTCAAAGCCGATGGGGAACAGGACGTTGTAGCCCTGCATACGGCGCTTACGGCCGATGACCTCCAGACCCGAATAGGCCTTGATATGGCCGACGTGCATACCGACGCCCGAGGGGTAGGGGAACTCAACGAGGCCGTAGAACTTGGGCTTATCGCTGTGATCCTCAGCGGCGAAGATCTGCGCCTCATCCCACTTGTCTTGCCATTTCTTTTCAATGGCGGAAAAATCGTACTTCATGGTTGTATCCTTTCAAGGTATATATTTCTGAAAACAAAAAACCGTCCCTGCATAACAGAGACGGATCATTCCGCGGTACCACTCTGCTTGGCGCGAAGATAGCTTCCGCGCCCGCTCAAAGCCCTGTAACGGCGGGAACCGTCCTTCCCTACGCGGCGCGGGGCGCCGTTTCAGTCAGCCGCTCGGGGGTGAGAGATCGCCGCCTGTCCCGCCGTGTCGCACCGACCCACGGCTCTCTTTGGGGACGCAGCGGGAGCATTCCCCGTCTTTGCGTTTGCAATACCTTATTATTATAGTACGAATCCCGCAAAATGTCAAGTGGATTTTCGAAATTATTTTTAAAATAGCGTTTTTTCGTGTTTTCAAGGCAGGAACAGGGGAAAGAAGGAGATGCGGAGCTTCCCTTTCCGACGGTCGCGCTTGGCGGGGTGGGCGCTCTCGGGCTTTTCTTCCCGCGCCGTTTCGGGCATTTTCCCGCGAAACAGCTTATCCCACAAAAAAGCCGCCGTATCCTGCTCCTCCTCGGACAGCTCCCGAAAGGCCTTGACCATGGTGATGACGGCCTTGGGGCCGCTTTCGTGCAGTTCTGTCAGCGTTTTGGCGCCCGTTGCCTCCAGGATGGAGAACATGATTTGGGTAAATTTCTTACGCTCCTCCCGCGTCATGGCGTTGATCCGCTCCCGCACAACGGTATCGTGTCGGGTTCCCCGCTGGGAGAGGCTGTCGGCGCGGATGAAGGCGGAGCCCAGCACCTCCCAGTACAGGCCGTTATGCTGGTAGACGCCCTTACCGTCGCTTTTAACCACGGTGTAGCGCTCGTCGTGCTCCAACAGCAAGCCCACCAGCGAATCCTCGGGCAGGATGACCCGGATGCGCTCCGACATGGCGCGGTACGCCTCGGAGGTGGTGGTTCCCTCCGAAAAGCCGGGGCCGTCGTTGGAATAGACCTGCGCGATGCGGCGGCGCACGGCCTCGTCTGCGTGTACAGCCCCCCACACGGCCAGATTGCCCCCCTTGGAGTGACCGCCAACAAAGAGGGTGGTATCCGGGGTTATATCCAGGGCGTTGAGGTAATCGGCCGCCATGCGCTGGGAGGGCACCTCGTCCATGTGCGCCAGGTTGAAATCCTCCCGCCAGCCCACGATGGTATCGTCGGTGCCGCGGAAGGCCGCGAACATCTGCTCCCTCGGCAATCGGACGGTCAGAGCGGAGAACTGCATTTCCCGCGTCTCGCAGATCGTATTAACGTACCCCGTCAGCTCCAGGTCGCGAAAGCGGCGGGTATGCGCCATACGGCGGAACAGGGTGAGGATATCGGCGGGGACGATGAGCCCCAAGGGGCGCGTCGAGGTCTCTCCGTGGGTAAAGAAATATTCGGCGGCGGCGGAGCGCAGGGTCACGCGGCCTTGCTTGGGTTCGGCGGGGACGATGCCCTCCAGATCCACGTAGGAGAGCAGGCAGAAGATGAGGTTATCCACCTCGTTCAGCGGAGCTTCCTCGAAGGTCAGGTCTCCCCGCCATTCCAGGTAATCGAATACGTTTGGCATGGGATGCCTCCTTTCTTGTTGGCTTTTTACTTATTATATACGATTAGTATGAACCGAGCTTCAAGTGACTATCAAAATATCGCGGTTTTTACTTTTCCGCGGGCATATCAAAAACGCCCCAACACCAAGTGAACGATGTTGGGGCGGGGGCAGAAAGCATATTTAATGTTTGGAAGTAGAGGTGCTGGCCTTTAATGCTCAAACTGGTTTTGCAAAAACATCTTGTTTTTTTTGTTTACATAAATAGTAATTGTGGTGGTACCGTCGGAAAAAATGTATGCTTCTTGAACATAATTCAACAACGCTCGAATCTTTTCCTTTCTAACCCCCAAATTGCTCGTTCGCAAAATGCTTTTTTGGTGCAAAAGATGCTTACTTATGATTTTCTCATCATCAATATACCAACGTTCGTAGCATTTTAGTAAGATCATGATCACCAAAACCAAACTTCCGCTACCAAATATGCACATGCATATTATTATTCCAAACGTATTTTCCTGAATATAATTTCCGTAAATAGATGCTATTAGAAGGAATAACCAAGCAATCAACAGAGCTGTAATAATCACTGAATCGTACAGATTATTAAATTGATATTTTTTCATATCTATTCATTTCTCCAATTATTCCGTATTAAACCAATTCCAGTTTTTGTCGGTACGATTCTATTATAACATGTACCAAGTATTTTGTCAAGTAATTCCGAACAGGAAAACGGCGACCCTATGGCCGCCGTGAGGATATTATGAAATACAGGATGCCAGCAACGCCTCGGCGTTCTGATGCAGAACCATCTCGGTGACCTCCTCGGATAGTCCTGCGCTTCGCACGAAAGCGATCTCGGCGGCGGGATCCGACCAGGGGGTATCGGTGGCGAACAGGATGCGGGAGGGATCGTGGGCGCGGAGGATGTCCCCGCAGAGCTTCCCTTGCGCGGCGGAGCGGGCGCGGCGGATGGCGGCCAGGGAGGTGTCCATATAGACGCTTGTGCCGCAAAGCTTTTCCAGCACCTCTCGCTCACAATCAAAGCCGCCTGTGTGGGCAACCACCAGCTTCAACGCGGGGTGACGATCCATGACGCGCAGCACCATATCGGGGGTACAGTGGAAGTGCTCGGGAGCAACCGGATCGTAGCCCGCGTGGGTGACCACCAGCATACCGCGGGCTTCGCACCGAGCCAGAATGGGGTCAAACGCAGGCGCGTCGAGCTCCACACCCACGTAATCGGGGTGGATCTTGATTCCCGCCAAGCCCGCCTCGGACAAGCGATCCAGCTCTCCGTCCATATCAGACTCCGCCGCCTCGGGATGGAGAGAGCCGAGAGGGATCAAGCGGGGATGCTTCGCACAGGAAATGGCAAAATCATTCACCTTTGCCATCTGGCGGGCGTTGGTGGCGATGTTGCAGACCACCGATTTGGTGATCCCCGCCGCGTCCATCGAGGCTACCAAGCCGCTCACGGTTCCGTCCGTCATCGGCGTATACCCGCTGGCGGCGGCGTTGATGGTGAGCTGGGCAATGGCGCGGGGCGCAAGGCTGTCGGGAAATGCGTGTGTATGGAAGTCAATGATGATAGGTTGTGTCATGAGGTGTCTCCTTTGCGTGGGATTTCAATATTATAGCACACCTTTTCGGGGATTATGTAGGGATTTTGTGAATGAAACGCAAATTTTGCGGGCTCGAATGCTTTACAAAGCCATTATTTTGTGGTATAATGAAGTATCTTTGATGAAATAAGGAGATTTTATGTCCGCAAACAATATTCAAAACAGCATGGCGGAGCCAGACGGTATTCTTCTGATTGACAAGCCCGCCGGCATGACCTCCCACGACGTGGTGTGGAAGGTACGCAAGCTCTTTGGCACCAAGAAGGTGGGACACACGGGCACGCTGGATCCCATGGCTACGGGGGTTCTGGTTGTGCTCGTCGGTCGGGCGGCCAAGGCCTGCGAATACGTTTCCCACGACGAGAAGGTCTACGAGGCCACCCTGCGGCTGGGGCTCACCACCGACACCGAGGACGTAACGGGAACCGTACTGACCACGTCCGACACCGTCCCGACAGCGTCGGAGGTAGACGCCATCCTTCCCCGCTTTCGCGGCGAGATTTGGCAGATCCCGCCCATGTACAGCGCGCTGAAGGTCAACGGCCGCAAGCTCTGCGATCTGGCCAGAGCCGGTGAAACCGTGGAGCGGGAGGCGCGCGCCGTCACCGTATCCGAGCTTACCTGCGAAGCGACTGAGGCTTGCACGGATTACCGCCTCACGGTGCGTTGCTCGGGCGGAACCTACATCCGCACGCTGTGCGCGGATATCGGCGGCGCGCTGGGCTGTGGCGGCGTGATGGCCTCTCTGCGGCGCACCGAGGCGGTTGGTTTCTCCATCGCCGATTGCACCACGCTTGAAGCTCTGGAAAGCATGGATATAACGGCCAGGTTGGCTCTGCTTCATCCTGTGGAGGGATTGTTTACCGACCTGGAAGCCGTGCGGCTTCCGGATTTCTACCGCACGCTGTGCCGAAACGGTTGCGAGATCTACCAAAAGAAGATCGGAACCAACTATCCCTCGGGCGCGCGGGTTCGGCTCTGTGACGACAAAGGCGTCTTTTTTGCGCTGGGCGAAGCGGGCGAATACGACGGCGGTACGGCCATCAAAGCCATCAAGATCTTCGTTCTGTAAAAAAACGCAAAAAAATAAATTATTTTTAAAAAACCTATTGACAAACGAGAAAAGATGTGCTATAATATGCAAGTCGTCAGGACATGGCCCGTTGGTCAAGCGGTTAAGACGCTAGCCTCTCACGCTGGAAACATGGGTTCGATTCCCGTACGGGTCACCAAAAAGAGAAACATCCGAACTTTGGTTCGGA
>JAZQXS010000373.1:0-11422 GCA_045633025.1 Eubacteriales bacterium
CTTCGCCCTTGGGGATAAGATCGGCAATTTCGGCTTCTCGGCCGCGAAGAACAATCCAAAAAAGAAGGGAAGCACACGGCCTCCCTCGAAAAAACAGTCTTCCATAAGGTAATAACCCCTTCTGAAAGTTCTTGAAAAGGGGTGAGGGGAAAAACTTCTTTCAAGAAGTTTTTCCCCTCATTCGTACTTATTCGTTCTCCTTGTCCTCTCCCGACAGCGGGTTATGCTTCATGGCTTCCTCCATGTTGCGGTTGCTGACGTGGGTGTAGATTTGCGTCGTGTTAAGCTGCTCGTGCCCCAGAATATCCTTCAGCACGCGGATGTCCACCTCTCCCGATTGATACATCAGAGTCGCGGCTGTGTGGCGAAGCTTGTGCACCGAGTAGTGCTTGGATTCCAACCCCGCCAGCTTGAGGTATTTCTGCACCGTGACCTGAACGCCCTGGATCGACAGCCTCGCCATACGGTTGGACAGGAACAAGGCCTTGTCCGTGCATTTGATGTATTTTTCGCTTTTTCGAATCGCCAGATAGGTTCGGAGCGCATCTCGGCAAGCCTCGTTGAGGTAGATAATGCGTTCCTTATTGCCCTTACCCAAGACGCGGAGGGAGCGAAGCTCGGTATCAATATCCGGCAAATTGATGCCCACCAGCTCGCCTACACGCATTCCGCAGTTGAGAAACAGGGTGATCATGCAAAAATCCCGCTCCCGATGGGGGGACTCTGTGTCATTCAACACAGCGGACAAGAGAGCCTTTGCCTCCTCCAGGGAGAGGAACTTGGGAAGAGCCTTTTTCTTTTTGGGCGCATCAATGTTTGCCGCAGGGTTGTCCTCCATATATCCCCGCTTGTTGACCATAAACTTGAACAGGGCGCGGATCGCCGCCAGCTTGCGGGCTTTGGCCGCGGTCTGGTTCTCCCGCTCCGAGTCGGAATAGAGCAGGAAATCATAGATCTGATCGGTGGTGATCTTACGAAGGAAATCCAGATCCACCGTCTCTACGGTGATCTTCATGAATTCCTCATTGTTTTGCAAAATAGCTTGATCTCCTTCGCAGATCAGGTAGCGGAAGAAGGTGCGAAGGTCGATGAGGTACTGCTCAACGGTGCGTTGAGAGCAACCCTGGATAACGGTTTTATAGCTGGCGAACTCACGCACTACGGGGGAAAATTCGCTGACATCGATCTCATGACGCATGGAATGGGTGCCGCCTTTCGGTAAAATTCGAATGATTATTCACATTATACCGAAAATTACTGTCAAATTTTACGGCAAATTCATGGACAAACTGTAAATATTTTGTTTTTACCATGAAATTTCACAATTCATTATTATTTCGTCACAAATAGATGTAAAAGTCGAAACAATTTTTCGGTATAATAAGGGTAATCAAAAAACGGAGTGTGTGCGTATGAAAGCATTTTTGGAACGATATTCCTACGAGAGCGTGCGAATGTTTCTCAATCAATTCGCGATTTCGGTGTTTGGCTTTGCGCTGGCTATGACCGCGACCAAGGCGGACAGCAATACCCTTCTTCTTTGGAGCAGCATTGCTTCCATCGTTTTCTATTTAGCACTGATCTACGGCGCCGCCTGGAAGGTCGGCTCCCAGGATCGGCTCAGCATTGAATATGGCAAAATCGAATTCAAGCCCTTGCGCGGGCTTCAGGTGTCCCTGCTGGCCAATTCGGTCAATTTGCTCATGGCTTTGCTGGTCACCATCGGTTCTCTGAGCGGCGTCGCCGTGTTAGAGAGCATCGGACGTTTGATCGGTCTGCTGATCCAAGGCATGTACATGGGCATGATGGCCTCCCTCTCCATTGGCGGCGAGGTGCTGAATAATCTCTGGTGGGTCTACTTCCTCATCACGGTGCCTGCCATGCTGGTTTCTATGGTCGGGTATATTGCAGGCGCCAAGAATTTCCACGTGACCAATATGGGAATTCCCGAGCTTCCCGAGTCGGATCGTCCTTCCCGAAAGGAGCTTCGGGAGCAAAAATCCCTGGAGAAAAAGAATCGCAAATAATATTCGTCGAATCTTACAGATGTGATGCAAAAAAACTTTGCATATTTTCCAAACTTTTTTTGCAAAAGCTCTTGCATTTTTCGAAAGTTTGTGGTATAATACATCCTGTTGTCTATGTTGATGGCGTGTCATAACCTGACAGGCCCGAAACCACAGTAAGGAGGTGTCAAGTAATGGCAAAATGCAGTATCTGCGGAAAGGGTGTTGTCTACGGTCAGAATGTTTCTCACTCCAACCGTAAGACCAATCGCACCTGGAAGCCCAACATTCGCAAGGTGAAGGCAGTCGTAGACGGTACTCACAAGACCGTCGCCGTTTGCTCCCGCTGCCTGCGTTCCGGTAAGGTTACCCGCGCTTGATTGATGGCGTAGGTCTTTACCTGTCAAGAATAGAAATCGGTCATCGTTAAAAACGGTGGCCGATTCCTTTTTTCATTACATGCCTTGGGCTGCAATGTGAGGGCTTGCTACCGGAAAGGAGGTGTGGCATTCAATGGATATTTTGCGTTACAGACCGTTGTTTCTATGCTGTTCTGTTTTCCTGTTATCCGCTGTGATCGGCTTTTTCTTGGGTGGGGACGGGACATGGATCCTGGGCGGTTTGATCCTGACGGGAACCCTGCTGCATGCCGGGGTTCGGTATGTACGGCATCGGGATCGGTATCGCGCTTGGCTGGCGGTCGTTGCGGGCATAGTGGCCTGCTTGGCGCTGTGGCAATCCCATGTGGAATTTCACGGCCGCTCTTCGCAATATTTGAGGGATTTGGAGCATACCACGGTTCAAGTGGAGGCATTGGTCATCGATTCCCGTAGCTTCGGCGGAAATCTGACCGGCTTTTCTCTGGAGCTTGAATCGGTCAACGGACGCCGCATGGAAGGAATGGCGGTTTTGACCTGTCATTACGTATCGCCGCTCCGTCCGGGTCATAGGATCCGTCTGGATGCAATGATGATCCCCCTGTCCGAAGCCGCAGGGGATGGGTATGATGCCACCGTTCTCATGGGGGACGGATATGTGGCCGGTCTTCTTTCCGAGGATGAGAATGCGGCGGTGATTATCGGGGAGGATCAAGCGCATCTGACGGTGCGAGCAGGGAAGCTCCGCCGCGCGCTGTCCGAGCGCTTGGAGCTAACGGTTGGCCGTGATGCCAAGGGATTGCCTTCGGCCTTGCTTTTAGGGGATCGATCCGCGCTTTCCGACACAGTACGCCGTGACTTTGCCCGCAGCGGTGCATCGCATTTGCTGGCCATCAGCGGCCTGCATATGACGTTGCTCTTCGGACTATTGGCCATCTTCCTGCAATTTTTGCGGACGCCAAAGCGCCTTCGGGTGATCTTTCTGGGACTTGGCGTATGCGGGTATCTTGTCCTACTGGGATTCCCTCCGTCGGCTACCCGCGCCGCCATTATGCTGGGTGTGACCTATCTTTCTCACCTGGCGTCTGAGCAAGCGGATCCGCTGACGTCGTTGGGATTAGCCGGCGCCTTGATCCTGGCGGTCACCCCGTATGCCGTAGCCGATGCCGGATTTTGGATGTCCTTTATGGCTACGTTGGGATTGGTTACCGTGATGCCTCTTTTGCAATCGTGGCTGAGGCGTCCTGCTTCACAGAACCGATCTTTGTGGCGGGAGATTCTTCGCCGTGAACTGATCCAATGTATGTCGGCGCTGGCGGTCGGCCTTGTGGCCATGAGCTTCACGCTGTTTTTGGTGGCTGCGGCGATCGGGGAATTGGGACTTCTCTCTCCTGTAACAACGTTGCTTTTCACACCTTTATGCGGTATGGTTTTGATCCTGTCTCTCGTATGTCTTCCTGTAACGGGAACGGCCGTTGGCAGTCTGTTAGGGAGGCTCATTCAATCGGCTTGTACCGTTATGGCCGATGCGTCCGCGTGGATAGGAAGACCATCCTGGGCGGTCGTCTCTCTGCGGCATCCTGCCATTCCCATGGTCGCCGCGGTTATGACGGGGGTAATACTGCTTCTGCTGGTGGTTCGACTTCCTGCCCGACGGCGGTGGACGGTGCTGTTGCCTATGATCGCGGGCTGGATCACCGTGGGAAGCATTCTGACGGGGCACGCATGGTTGACCCAAAATCAAGTGGAGGTCAGCTACTTGCAGCCGTCCTCCGTATCCGAGTCGCTGGTTTTCGTATCGGGAAACCGCGGATTTATCTGCGATCTCTCAAGCGGGTCGCTCTCAGCCATGTCGGCATCCGCGCGGGAAGCAGAGGAACTCGGCGCTACCGAATTGACTGCCTATATGCTGACGCATTACCACACGCGCACGTCAGGCGCGTTGAGCAATCTGCTGGAGCGGGAGATGGTGCGGCAGCTTTGGATGCCCCGCCCGACGAATGAGGAGGAATACTACCTCATGCTGGCTTGCCTGGAAAAAGCCGAGGTTGCCGGGGTTTCCGTGTTTATCTACGATTTGGGAAATCGCTTACAGATCTTTGGCGATGGATGCTTGACCGTCGAGCGCGCCGAGCTGGAACGCTCCGAGCATCCCGTTCTGATGGTCGCGTTGGACATATCCGCGTCCGAGAAAGGGAAGGCTCGCTTGGTTTACTGCGGCGCGGCGCTTTTTGAGAGTGAATTGGCTGACTTGGCGGCCAGCAAGGTCGAGAAAGCGGATGCCGTAATCTTCGGAAGCCATGGGCCTCTGTACAAACGATCCTATGGCGAGGGAGTCGATCTGACCGGCGCGCAGGATATCGTCATTTCAAGCAACGGTGATGCGCTCGCTTGGATTCGACTCGATTCGTTGCCCGACGGTGCACGCCTGTGGCAGGGAGAATGGCGCGCGACATTTGAAAAGTCTTTTCAGGATTCTTAAGGGCAAATCTCCATGCTTTTCGTAAACAACATACCCCGCAGTTCAAAAACTGCGGGGTATGCCTTAAAAGGGGATCAAGCAGATCGTTCCGTCCGTTGTCATGGCCGCGACGCGATGCTCACAGGTTGCCAAAGCCGCCACGTTCTGCAAAGCTTCTATGAATCGGTTCAGTTCGCCGCTCCCTCCGCGGATCGCCACGCTCCCGTCTTGGCGTACGCAAAGGGTCGCCTCGGGCAGACAGGCGATGGAAATGATATCGGTCAGGTCACTTACTTCGCATTGCCCCTTGCGATTATCCCCGACGGCTACCACACGACCGTCCGATGAGAGTCCTACGGTATGAAACTCTCCGGCCGCAACCATGGAAATGTCACGCCATGTCTCTACGTTGCATTGGCCGTAACGGTCATCGCCCGTAGCCACGCAGGTGCCGTCCCTCTTGCAAGCTACCGTATGGCGGATCCCGCAGATGACTTCAGCTACGTCGCGCCATGCGGCGGTATCACACCGTCCGTCAGGATTGGAGCCAATGGCATACACCCGCCCGTCTGAGCGCAACGCTGCTGTATGCGTATATCCACAGGAGATCTGCAACCAAGCGTAGGAACGAACCGAAGGATCCGAAACAGATTCCAGCTCCCGATTGAGCGCCTGGGCGTCTCCCTGGCCGTCGGTATTTAATCCCGCCATAATGACCCGTCCGTCCGACAAGATCGCCGCCGAACGGTAGGGGCCGGAGGCGACCTGTACGGCCGATTCATATGCCGCCAGCTCGCTTTGACCGCAATCGTTCACGCCGGCTGTATGAATGGTTCCTTTTTCATTCAAAGAAATCGTATGTCCCATTCCGATATCGAAGCGGCCTCTCATAAAGCGAGCGGCCTCCTGCGGAGGCAGGGGATGAAGGGATCCGCTTTTCTCTTTGGGTTCGCGGGTGGTGGAGGCGCGTTGCGCGCGGATCTCCATTTCAAGCTGACGGCTATACTGTCCGTAGCCGTACAACTGCCGCGGATCGCGGAAAATGGTAAAGTGAGCGCTGGCGCTGCATTGATGATCCCGATCCTCGCCGCAGGACATGATCTGTCCGGTTCCGGCCAAGGCGACCATGTGTTCAGCTCCGCACTGAAGCGCCATGACATCTTTCCAGCGATCCGGAGAATTACCGCGAAGATACAGGGGTTCTCCGCTGCGTGTCAGCGGCAGATTGCCGGCCACAAGAACCCGACCGTCGGCCGTAAGCCCGGCGGCGTATTGATCGCCGCATCCGATATCCACCACGAATCTCCAAGCGGACGTATCGCATTGTCCGCATCCGTTATCTCCGGCCGCTAAAACCCGACCGCCGTAGCACAGACCGAGTGTAAATCCCCGTCCCGTGGCAATGGCGCGCACGCCATGCCATTCTTCTGTTCGGGTGGCGGTGCTTTTCACCGTGCCGTCGGCATACAGACACACCATGTGGGTCGATGCCGCACTGACGGACGTGGGATAGCGCCAGGTATCATCCACCATGGTCGGGTCAAAGGGCGGCTCGCCCGCAATGCGAATGCGCCCGTCATAGGTCACGCCTACCGTGTATCGATCAGTTGCGATCAAGCGTCCGATCTGTTCCCAATCCGACACATTTCCTTGTCCGAAGCGATTGCGCCCGCAGAATAGAACACGGCCGTCCTCGGTCAAGCCCAGCGAGTGGTACTCTCCCGCCGCTATGGCCTTGATATTTTTCCACTCGGACACAGCGGTACAGCCATCTACGTGATTACCGTCTGCGCTGACTCGTCCGTTTTCATGCAGCATCAAGGTGTGGGCGTTTCCGCAAGCAACGGCGCGCACCGCTCCCCATAGATTGCCGCTCGAATTTCCCGCGGTAGAAAGCACCCGCCCCTCTGCGTTGATGCAGACCGTGATCCGCTTGCCGCAGACCAGGCGTTTCTTATAGCGAATGGCGTTCGCCATGTGAACATGATAATTCCGATCTCTCTCCATCATACGATGGAGTTGTGTGAGCCGATCTGCGCTGAATTCGTCAAAATCGGTAT
This sequence comes from Eubacteriales bacterium, assembly GCA_045633025.1. Lineage (GTDB taxonomy): Bacteria > Bacillota > Clostridia > Oscillospirales > CAG-272 > CAMEON01. The sequence goes on from JAZQXS010000373.1 coordinate 6,905, forward strand.
ACATCTCGCCCATGCGAGCCATATTGCATTGTCCGTAATCATTTTTTCCTGCCGTAAGAATCCGCCCGTCCCGTGTTAGAGCCAACACATGCGTACCGCTCACAGCGCAGACAATGTAGTGCTTCGAGGCATTCAAATCACTCACGCGGTCATCCGTGGATACAAGCTGACCGTTGGCGGTTACAGCCCAAATGGAATTCCGATAGGCCGCTACGAATACAAGATTCTTCCACTTCTCGGCTTTTCCCGGTAGCTTGGCGGTCGAGATCAGTTTTCCATCCGCGGTGATCGCGTAGATGGCCATGCCCTCGTGGTCGGTGAAAATGCCCGCTACGTTCTGCCAGGAACGCGCCGTATGCCGAAACTTGCGGGAGCCGCCGGTCACATATACGTTTCCGGACTCGGTAAGTCCCGCCGTGAACCGACGTCCGCAAACGATATCGGTCATGTTCGGCCAGGCAGACGTATGACATTGGCCGTGGCTGTTGTCTCCGATGGCCACCGTATGGCCGTTTCCCAATAACGCCGCTACGTGGGACTCTCCGGTAGCCACGGTACGCACGCAGGAAAGCATCCCCAAGGATTCATCGTCCACAGGCTTGACTCCCGCCATACGGAGCGTACCGTCCTCCAGTAAAGCCACGATATGATCCGCCCCGCAGGAAAAGGACAGTACCTCTTCCCAGCCACGCGCTTTTTCCTGCCCCCAGCGGTCGGTGCCCGTATAGACCAATTTTCCGCTGTTATGCAACGCAATACTGAACTTTTCGCCGCAACCAATCAACCCTTTTCGGGCGCGTATGCGGTTTTGAAGCCGTTCAAGCTTGGTTAGATCGGTTTGGTGGTTCATATATTTCCTCCGCTGGTGCATGATAGGTGGTGAATTGTGTCAACGTATATTAGACGTGTTCGATAACCCCGTTTTGTAGGGACCGGCGTCCCTCCGAGCTTGCTCGGCTACGGTCCGCGTTCTCCCTGTTGAAACATCGTTGAAACCCAAGGATATTTCGGACAGTCCGGAGGCCTGTCCCTACAACAGAGTAACCTTTTTGATATAGGTCAAAAGGGTTACCGGACATGTCTATTATAGCAAATAATCCTCTGCGGGTCAAGAGGTTTTGAAGAAATACCGAAAAAACGGGGCGATTTCACCGTCGCGCACGAAAAAAGCGCCCTGTCGCAGAGAGACAGGGCGCTTTGAAGATACAACAGGAGGCGCTCCCGATGCAAGGCCAAGGGTAGGATCCGATCAATCGTCCTTCTTGCGCAGGATGGCGGGCACCCAGGCGAACAGAACCATGCCGACCCAAGCCGAGGTTCGCAGAATGGAGGCGCAACCCCTGCTTACGGGGGGATCGGAGGTATCGGTGGTCAGGGAGTCGGGGGCATCGGTGGAGGCGGAGCCGCTTTCAGACAAGGTGTCATCCTCAGAGAGGGGATCTGTTTCTGTTTCGTCCGGGGTAGAGGGCTTTACGGGTTTGGTGTCCGCTGAAAGCTCGTTATCCTGCTCCGGTTGATCCGGGAAAACGTATTTTCCTTCCAAAACAGCATCCTTGATGGCATCGCTTGGGGCAAAATAGATGGCTGACAGCAGAACGGTATTGCCTGCCGTAGAGGGCTCGCCCGCCCAATCGAGGCGAATGGTTTCCAGCTCCTCCGTCAGATTCAACTCCGAGATGTCAAAGACGGCGTATTGCCAGTTGCTCTGAATGGACAAAGAGGCGGGAATCACGCGTTCGCTTCCGTTCACGGAAAGCCCCAATTCGACCGCAGAGAGGGACACGTTTTTCATTTGCAGGATCACATACGGGGAATCCTCAGCCGCGGCGGGAGTCAACTGGATCGATTCACAAAATTCCGCGTAGGGGAAGGAAACGTACATGGCGGAGCCCTGGCCGGAGGAACCCAAGGAGAGAACCCGTCCCTCGGTGGAATCGACGGCGATCTTGATCTCGGTTCCCTCGACTTCTGTAAAGATATTGGGGTTGGTCAAGGTGCCCGGCAGAATGGCGCGGCTGTTTCGAATGGTATCCGGCCGTTCGTATTCGGGGATCAGACCGGCTTCGGTTGCTTGCTTGGCCAGTTCGGCGGATCTATTCTCCCATACGGCGTACAGGACAACGTGATCCTTTGGCAGGATGGAATCTCCGGGACGGTAGTCCACCTTGAGGTTATAGGCCACAGTAGACCAGCCTAAGAAGGTATCTCCCTCCAGAGTAGGCATCGTGTAGGGAATCGTGGTGGATTGCCCGGCAGGGAACTGCTTCATGGAGGGCGCGCCGTCTCCGCCGTTGGCATCGTAGCTGACGGTATAATCATACCCGATCAGATACAGGCAATCTTTGGGCAGATACCCGCGCTTGCTCTTGTAGGAGACCAGCGCGTAATCCCCCTTTACGCTGATGAGCGTGACCTGTGAGCCCAGCGGAACCTTGTAAAACGTATTCCCGCCGAAGCTATCCGAGAGATTGGCGGTATCGCTATTCACTATGTAGGTACCGCGCGGCATTCCGTCTTTATAGGAATAATCAATGGTGGGTTCATTTCCCTCCTTATAGGGCGGGGTACCGTAGCCGATGACACAGGGGTCATCCAACGCATAGGAGCGAACCGCTACGTTATCATCTGCGTTTCCCTCGATCGTATAGACGTGCGTGGCCGTGGTGTAGAGTACGTACCCGATGTGACCGGAGTAGGTGTTGGTTTTGCTCCAGTTGAAGAAAATGAAATCCGCAGGCTTGGGCCTGTACGTCCCCTTGTAGGCGGCGGAATCCTGCCACATACCCATGTCCTTTAATTCAAGTACCCATTTCCAGCAGCCGATCTCGGAGGAGACCTTGTCAAAGTGCGCTTGATTCAGGCACCAGTTGACGAAGCACGCGCACCACTCAAAGGAGTTGTCGTTGTAGTTGGGCGTCAGAAGTCGGGCATACTCGATGTAGTTGCCGGTACCTTTGGTATTCATACCGTCAAAATCGGCAGAACTATTGCCTTCGTGGTAGCCGAGCTGGGAGGCGGCGATGCGGAGCACGTTGTTCCGATCGTTGGAGGTAAGCGAAAGGGAAGTGAAGTTCTCATACCACACGGAGGTTTTGTAGTCCTCCGAAAAATCGTAATCGGGGTTGTTGATCAGCCATCCCCGCATCTTGATCCCGGTACCGTGTGGTTCCAGCGCCGATGCGGCCACGGTAGCCGTGGTACTCATTAAAAGGCCAGCCAGTAAAGCAGCCAAGGTCTTTTTCAATTTCATGGGTAGATCGTACCCGTGGGGGCACATTCCTTTCAGGTATTTTTTCGTATATGCGGATACTATATTATACCACGGAAAGTAAATTTTGTAAAGGGGATTTTCTCATATATCGGTAAATATTGGGGCGAAATGCCCAAAAAATTTTACCAAGAGAGGAATTTATATCCAATTTTGTCGAATAATTCCACCTCCGATGACGGTATCCCCGTCATAAAACACAGCCGATTGGCCGTCGGCGGGGGCTCTTTGGGGCTCGTCGAAGATCAGACGAGCCGAGGTCTCGCCCGTCGGAATGAGCGTAGCGGGCGCGCCCTTGTGGTTATAGCGGATCTTGGCCTCGCATCGAATGGGGGCGTTCAACTCCTTGATCGCAATGAAATTGACAGCCGACAGACACACCTCCCGTTCGAACAGTCGATCATTGGTAGTCAGCATGACCCGACGGCTGACGGGATCCTTGGATTTGACGAACATGGGCTGTCCCAGCGCGATACCCAAGCCCTTTCGCTGTCCGATGGTATAGTGTATGATCCCCTTATGCATCCCCAGAACCTGTCCGTCCTCCGAAACGTAGTCGCCGGGAGTGGGGACTTTTCCTGTATAGCGGGTCAGAAACGCCGCATAATCCCCGTCGGGGACAAAGCAGATATCCTGGCTGTCGCTTTTATGGGCGGTAATGAGCTGCAACTCCGCGGCCATAGCGCGGATGTCCGCTTTTCGATATGCTCCCAAGGGGAGCAGAACATGGGAAAGCACCGATTGAGACAACTGCCACAGCACGTAGGTCTGATCCTTGGATTCGTCCACAGCCTTTTTCAGCAGATACCGTCCGCTCCCGCTGTCGTATTCCACGCGGGCGTAGTGCCCCGTAGCGATACCGTCCGCTCCGTCGCGGAGGGCGGCCTCCAGCAGGGAACCCAATTTCAAATGCTTATTGCAGACGATGCAGGGATTGGGGGTGGCGCCCGCCTCGTACTCGCGGACGAAATCCCCAATGACGAGACGGCAGAAATCCTCGCCGAAATCATACACGGTATGCGAAATCCCCAATCGGTCGCAGACGGTTTTGGCATCCCTTACGTCCTCATCCGACCCGCAGGCAGTTTCCCCACCGCAGGGATCAAAGCAGAGGCATCCGTTCTCCGAGATCCGCATTCCGGGGCGGTAGAGCTTCATAGTTGCTCCCGTGACGGCATACCCATCTGCAAGGAGCAGATGGGCCATCACCGAGGAATCAACACCGCCGCTCATGGCGGCGCAAATGGTTT
>JAZQXS010000374.1:0-15501 GCA_045633025.1 Eubacteriales bacterium
GTAGCCTCTCTCCGTGCAGGTTCCGGCTTTCTTACCTACGTTCAACTGCAGCTTCCATGCAGGGTGATCGAGCTGAGGTGTTACCTCGCCGTATTCCTTGACGTAATTACAGCAGGTGTATACCCAGTCACCTGTATATCCAGGATGACCGCAGGTCGCCTCGACCGCTCCGACGAGCTTGAGGTATTTCTCATCAAAATACTCGGGATCATTCGCGTGATCCTCTTCGGCGCACTTGATCACCTCGCCCTCGACCTCGACCCAGAAATCCCAATCCTTGTACTCTTTGAGTTCTTCTTTCGTGGGCTTAGGCATTCTGAAATACCAGTATTCGCGGCCATCTTTTTCATCGGGGGCGTGATAGGACATGGTAAGCTGAGTCCAGGTCTCGCCACGATCAAAGGTTGCGTATGCGCTGAAGGCGGTAGTAGGATCGTCCTGAACATTCAGGTAGGTTCCGGGCTGGTACTGGCCAAGACGGAATACCTTGACAACTTGATTGAGCCTTGCCGCATAGGTGCTCAGAGTACCGCCCTTGATCAAGACGGAATAAACGCCTGCTTTATAGGTTCTGTCCTTGGAATATCCACAAACGCCGCATTCCAGATGCATAACGCCGTCGGTATAGTAATTGGCTGTTATGACCCACTTGCTGTTATACGTATGCGAATAGGATTTCGTAGCTTCGCATCCGGGGAAGAGACAGTATGCATAGTGATACTTTCCGTTTGCCTTGCCGAGATCTCCGGTATAGGGAACGTTCTCGGAATCGCCGTCAAGAAATCCGTGTTCATTGATGTAATCCCAGTCGTAGAAGACGTGGGTATGAGCCTGACGGGGGATGGGACGGGTCTGATAGTAACCGCATCCGTCCGCGCAGGGTCTGCGCTCAAGACCCGCAGTGGACGAGGTAGCGGGCGTCACGGTCTCCCATTCGTCCTCATAAGTATGAAGAGCCGCTTGATCCATCGAGCCGTATCCGCAATAGCAGAGGCCCCAATGTCTATATTCGTTATAGCCGACCTCTTCCCAGGTGTGAACGTGGGGATCGGTCTCCTTATCCAGCTGCATATAGTAAACGAAGCCGCAGTCAAGGCAGGTACGTGTCTTGTAGCCGTTATAATCCTTTGTCGGTATAGCACCGGGCTCCCAGCCACCGTAATTATGCTTTATTTCTTCGGAAAGCTCGCGGCAGCCCTCGCCGATACAATAGCTCTGATGGTAGTTGGATTGCCAGGCATCGATGACCGTAGCTTCGCCGTCGATAAGACACCTGAACGAGAAGGAGCGCTTATCAATAGCAGAGAGCTTATCGGAGAAGCAATGCTCGGTGGTGAGCGTTGCCGTTTTGCTGTTCATTCTGCCATTTGTATTCTGGACTAAGCAGAAGAAGGTAAGCTTTACGTCACATGCGGTGGGGATCCAAACGGTAAGATAGGGCGTGTTATGGCCGCTGTATTCCACGATATCATCATAGAACAAGTGAGTATCCGCCGTGATGGTTGTCGCCGTCGATGAATCTCCATAGCGAACGTACCACTGATAAGTCAGACCCTCGCCAACCGCCTTGACGCTGAATCTCACGGTGCGGTAAGGCATATCATCCGCGGAGGCATCGTTGACCGGGGTCGTGATACTCTGAGGCTGTCTTATGATCTGCGGCCTGCCGTCGCTTCTGGCACCGCAGATGGTACAAATGTTGCTTTCGTAGTTATGGGTATGCTCGGTTCCCGTATGGTCGCAGTACTCAAAGCAGGTGCCGCATACGGTGCAGTAATGCTCGGGCCATTCCCAGTTATTCATACAGATGCCGTGGTCACAGTCGTAATCTTCGCTGCGTACCGCACAGCATTCGAGACAGAGAAGATCGCCCGCATCAACGCAATCCTCGCAAGCCTCACTATCGTGGAAGCAGGCGCCGCAGTCCTCGCAGAAGTGGCTGTCGTAGTCGGGATCCTCGACGCAGAGTCCCTCCGAGCATTCGGAATAACTCTCACAGCAGTCGATACAGATTCCGCAGAGCTCGCACATATCCACCTCGTCATAGCAGGTTCCGCAATCGGAGCAGAGATGCTCCTCCCATTCCGAGGCGTAGATGCAGTATTCGCCGCAGGAGCAGCCCTCGCCCTCCGCGTAGTAAATGCAGCATTCTGTGCAGAGTCCGCAATCGGGGCAGAATTCCAGCTCGGTACATCTGGAGCATCTTTCGCAGTCATAGCAGAGGAATTCCTCGGCACAATCAATACAGTGCGTTCCTTCGCCGCCTTCGGAGCACCACTCATCGGTGTGCGCGCCGCAGGTATCGCAGTGATAACCCGCCTCTATCGCGCATTCGGGGCAGAAATTGCAATCCTCGCAGACCTCGCCGATATAGCATTCAATGCAGTTTGAGCAATGATAGTCGTTGATGAGACAGCAGACAAGGCACTGATGGCACTCATCGCAGAACTGTTCGGGCTGCTCGGAGAAGCATTCGCTGCAATCGTTACAGATCAGTGCGCAATCATAACAGTGGTTTTCCTGACCGCCCGAATAGGGATGGCTGGGGCATTCTTCGACGACCTCCAGGCAGAGCGTGCATTCCACGCAATGTACACCGTAGCTCTCGGCGCAATCCGAGCATAGCGTACACTCGTAGCAGATTTCGGAAGGATGCTTCAGACACATGGAGCAATGCTCGTCTGAGGTTTCCCAGCAGTTCTCGCAGAGATGGCATATTGTGCACATCTCGGGCTCCTCGCCGTAATAGCAGGTTTCGCAGTTTATACAGATGTAGTCGATCATACACATATCGCAGTGGTTATTGTCACCGCCGAAGTCGTATTCGTGTACCGGGCACGGCGTTGCTTCCATAAGGCAATCGCCGCAGGGACAATGTGAACCGATACTTTCAATACAGTCATCACAACTCAAGCAAAAGCTGCATATGTCTCCGACATGATTTTTACACATGATACAGTGATCCGGGTTGTCTACCTGACAAATGGAGCACACGCCGCATGTATCACAAAGAGCGTCCGAGTCGAACGCGCCACGGCATTCTTGGCAATGGTGCTCTGCATAGCAGTCGCTCGCTTCCGAGTTTTCGGAGCAGTGGGGGCCGCAGTCGCAGAGCCAGTCGTCAAATCGGTAGCCGCCGCAGAATTCGCATTCGGTGCCGTCCTCGTAGCCCGCAAAGACGGGGATAACCGCCGTAGGTATTAGACCTACGAGCATTAGCGTAGCCAGCAGTAGACTTAAGATTCGTTTGGTTGTCTTGTGTTTCATGGTGTTTTCTCCTTTTGGAAAGTTTCTGGCCATACAAAGAGCAGCGGCGCATTCCCCCGTTGTATGGCATACAAAAGAATGCTGTCGGTGTTATTTCTCTCCCAAACGGCAAATACAGGTGTTTGTCGCTTTGGAGAAAAGGCCATACCGGCCGCATAGCCATTTCCTTGATATATGAACGGTGCCGAACGATACCGTCACCGCCCACATATCTTGCGGATCGTTTTGGTTATTTTACAAATTTTTTCTTAACGAGTACGATAGCTGCAACGACACCCAAGCCGATGATGCAGAACAAGATGATCCAAAGAGGCGTCAGGTTGCTGTCGTCGGTCTGAGGATTGCCTACGTTGTACTCACATACATCGCACTTGCCGTCGCGGTTCGCATCTGTGTGAGCGGCTGTGTTAGCCTTGTCGCCGCAAGCGCATTCGTTCCAATGGTTATTTTCATCGGACTTCCAATCGGTGCCGGGCGCGTGGGTATGTCCAAGTGCAGGAGAGATCTCATAACCGCAGACAGAGCACTTGATCGGATCGGCCTCCGTTGCCGCATCACGGTCAGGAGTATGCGCCGCCTTGCTGTTGTCGATCACAACGCCGCAGCCTTCTTTGGTACATTTATGCCAGTGGCCGGTTGCATCCTTTTCCCATGCTGCGCTGTTCCAATCGTGATCCGCAACCGTACCGTAGGATGCGTTGCAGATGTCGCAGACTGCTTCCTTCTGGCAGGTAGCAACATTAGCGCCGGTAGAGGTGTGTTCGGCCTCGGAGCCGTCAATTGCGACACCGCAACCAACAACGGAACACTCTTTCCGGTGATACTGTCCGTCGGTAGACCAAACGTCGGAAGGAGTATGTTCGCCTGCGGGAATGGCCTGGCCGTAGGCGATGATCTCTCCGCAGCCAAGACACTTCGTATCGCCGGTATAACCGTCGGTCTGTGTCCTGTGATTTGCTTCGGACATATTGACAAGAGTGGTTTCACCAACGTGAGCGCCGGGAACCTTATCACCGTTGAAGGTGTGGCTGTCATTGTGCTCTATTTTACCGCAAGCAGAACAAGAATAGTAGTAAACAGCATAGTCACTGCAGTTACCGGCAGTCATCAGCGCTTCCGCTTTCATATCAGTATCGGTATAGCTGTGGGCGGCAAAATCGCCGTAAGGCTGTCCGCATACGGTACAAACAGCCTGCGTGGTACAGGTTGCGTCTCCTCCGGTGTGCTCGCCGGAGAGTTCACGGAAGGGAATTTCCGCAATTTCGGTGATTCCGTCAGCCTTGAAGAGTCGACCGCAATCGTCGCACTTTATGTAAGCGTCCCAACCTTTGTCCTTACAGTCGGAGGGCTTTTCTTCAACGGGAGTTTTGCTTGCGTGAGAGCACGCAACGGTGACCACGCACGTGCCGGTAAAGTTGCCGTCTGCTGTGGTGATGGTGATGGTTGCCGTGCCTTCTTTCACGCCGGTAACCTCACCTGTTGTTTCGTTTACGGTAGCAACAGCCGTGTTGTTAGACTCAAACGAAACGGTTTTGTTTGTAGCTTCTGCGGGATTAACTGCGTACCTCGGGGTCTTCGACTCACCGGTCTTGACAGCCAGTGTTTCGTCGATGGTAACGCCGGTTACAGCTATGGGTTTTGCTGCAATCGTGACCTTCGAGCTGTCAAAATTGTAGTTTGTGTAGTAGGTTTCCCACTCGTCGTCAGCAAAATCTTCGTCGCCGTCAAATGTGATTTTTAGTGTTTGACCCACAGTACCGGAGTCCACTATACAACTAAACGTCATAATTGCCGTTTTTCCGTCGCTATTGTAACTGCCGCCTCCATAAGCAACAAAGGTTTTCGTGGAGTTGGTATACTCCGCTTTTTCGGCTCCAAGCAGATCCTTCAGCCCGGTAACCGCTACACCGTCTATATAGGTAAGACCTGCGGGGATGAGCAGGGTGAAGTTAATACTTTGCAAACGTTTGACAGGGCCGACATACACCGTATATGTAATGGTGTCCCCGGGGGTTGCCTCTGTCTTGTCGGGTTCAATAGTAACGTCTATGGGCTCTTCCGTTGACATTGCGTATGCGGGTACGGCAAACACAGGCATACTGAACACGATAACTATAATAAAACAAAACAAAATAGATGTGATTCGCTTGTTCATGACCAAGCTCCTTTCAATTGTTTGCGGGGCATTTCATACACATCGTATTGCAGCCTCGCGTAGTTACATTTCGATGGGGATGTATACTCTTAATCTTTGCGGTTTCCCTGCATGGCTTACAGACAAAACGGCAGGGAATGTAAGACGATAATTACCGAAGGGGACTTGCTTTCTTGGCGTGCGCGGTAATTCTTGCTGCATCAGTAGTTGTGATATTTCCGTCGCCTGCTACAAAATTTGCCTACCGCAATTCGGGCAATACTGCGAATCGGCGGCTAATACTGTATCGCAATCGGGGCAACATTTATGCTGCCTCTTGTAACGGTCAAAAAGCGTTTCACTGGATAACCTCTCTCTACACTTAGGACAAGTTTTTGCATTTGCTCCGACCATTTTGCCGCATCGCTCGCAGACCTTGGTTTTCTTCATCACGTTGGGGCCGAACCCATAGTCCTCCATGTCTCTGTACCTTAACTTCTCGGTTGGACTCATTTGCTCCACTCCTTTCCGTAATACGCAAGCGGCTTGCCGCATATCGGGCACGGCTTTGTGGGTTCCTCTACCTTTGCGCCGCAGTTTTTACAGAACTTCGCCTCAGCTTCGAAGGGGGCGCACTCCACACATTCCAGAATATCGACGTTATACATTGCCAAAATTACCCATTTACCGCATTTTCTGCAATGATTGAAGTGACTACGTCCTTCTGCCTGCCAGGCGGCCGGTAAGGCTTCTTCCTGCGTATCCCCGTAATAGATTTCCTTTGTGGTACATATGTGAGCGCCGGATAGATCACAGTAAAACATGAATCGATAGCCGCCGCCATCTGTAAGTACCTTATGTGTTGCCGTCTTCCTTTCGGGCATAACTTCGCTCCTTTCTTTTCTGTCGAATTTTCCGCGCAAGAAATCTGCAACATTTTTCTGACAAAAGCGGCAGAGTCTTGACTGAATCAAAATTTTATGATATAATAAAAAAAAATATTAAACGGGGCGGACTCTGTGTTTCGTTGGCGCGTTGACAGAGTTCTTTATGCAGAAACTGTGTTTCCACATAAAGGGGTACCCCTTTATCAATTTCATGACAAAGGCAAGATCTATACCCTCCTTCGATATCCTTGCAACTATAATTATAAGGATTTCTGCTTTTTTGACCCTACCCCAAAAGACCCAAAAGGGTAGGAACGGCAAAAAAATTTTCAAAAGGGTGGGGATTCGGGTAGGGAAACCCATGTTGGAAGGTGGCACTATGAAAAGAATCGCAATCTTATTATGTTTTGTAATCCTGGTTACTTGTTTTTCCGGATGCGGACAAAACAGCGCATCACTCAGCCCTGAAAATCCGGTCACACTGACCATGTGGCATGTTTACGGAAGTCAAACTCAATCGCCGTTAAATGACGTTATCAACGAATTTAACCAAACGGTTGGAAAAGAAAAAGGCATCACCATTAACGTGGAGTCGGTTACCAGCTCCTCCGCTATCGACAAGGCATTGTCTGCTTCGGCAAATGGAGAGCCCGGCGCTGATACGATGCCGGATCTCTTTACAGCTTATCCCCGTGTTGTTGAGCTGATCGGCAAGGATCGGCTTCTGTCTTGGGACGATTATTTCTCGGAAAAGGAACTGTCCTATTTCCATAAAGATTTTTTGTCCGAGGGATATTTCGACGAAGACCTACTGATGCTTCCCGTAGCAAAATCTGCGGAAGCCTTCTATCTCAACAAAACTCTGTTTGACCGTTTCAGCACCGCTACCGGTGTTACCGTTGACGAATTGAACACCTTTGACGGCGTATTTGATGCTGCTCGTAAATACTACGATTGGTCAAACGGCCAGAGCTTTATGCAGATCAACGACTACTATAACTATGCCTACGTGGGTATGAAGGCACATGGCGGAGAGCTTATTCGTAACGGACGGTTGCGCCTTGACGACGACGCCTTTAAGACCATTTGGCGTCTGTTGGCTGAAACAGCTATTTACGGCGGTATTTGTTTGGAGGACGGTTATGCTGCCGCGCGTTGGAAGACCGTCGAGATCATCGCCAATACCGGATCGACCGCAGATGTTCTTTATCAACCCGATGAGGTGGTATACTCAGACAATACCACCGAAGCCATCGAATCGATGGCTCTACCGTATCCCACGTTTACCGAAAATACGGCCGGTGTGATCTACCGCGGCGGCGGATTGTTTGCCGTAAAGAACAGTGACGAACGCAAGAACCAGGCGGCGTACATCTTTGCCAAGTGGCTGACTGAGAAAGAGCACAACCTTGATTTCGTAACTAACGCCGGCTATCTTCCCGTTACCACCGAGGCTTTCGAAACGCTGTTTAAAGATATCAGTGCAATCGAAAAGGAAAGCTACCGAAGTGTTTACCGAGTCGTGGATTCCATGCTTGAGGACTATTCCTTCTATGCGCTTCCGCTCTACAATGGCGCTTCGGAAGTTCGGTTGAATTTTGAGAAAACTGTTAAGGCGGTCTTGTCATCTGCGCATAACCGATATGTAAAACGGGTTGCTAATGGCGAAGATCCCGACAAGGTGTTGAACGAGCTTGTTGAATCTTCACTCACAGAGCTCGAGACCCTGTTAACCGAGTAAGGAGCGTGATGTAAGGGCATGAAACGACTCCCAAAAATCAATATCGCAAGCACCGTTACACATATCAGAGCCAAAGGCGTATCCATGCGCAGGCGTGTTGTCCTGTACATTATCTCGGCAATTGCTTTAGTACTATCCTTGGTCTTGCTTCTTTTGAACCTGTTTGGCGTGATGAATCCAACGAATGCCAGAGTAATGGAAGTACTGGATACTCAGCTTTTGTCTTACGCCGACTATATTGAGGACGACTACGACAAGGTGGCGGCGCACGCGCTTTCTTTCTCCAATCAAATCGAAGCAGCGTTGGAACGCTTTTGGGTGGATAACAATCTTGCATTTGAAGATCTGAAAAACAACGCCGAGGCTCTTTCCGCGTTACAATCCGAGCTGTACAATACCGTTTATCTGAATATGCAGCTTACTCCAAGCAGCGGCGCATTCTATATTTTGGATACCACGGTTAATGATCAATCCGACCCACAACTGTATAACGGAATTTATCTCAAATACATCAATCTGTATTCCGAGAGTACTGTTAACAATGAAATCGCCCTGTACCGAGGCTCCTTTTCCACCGGTAAAGAAGGCAACCTGACTTTCCATAGTGGATGGAGCAACGAAATGCGAACGGATTTCTTCAACAACTGTGAATCCGAATTCACCAAAGGTACTTACTATATTTTGAGTCCCACCGTAGACATTCCGGACACATGGGAAAGGGCGCGGTACGTATATACGCCAATCCGTGATGCGAGAGATAATATCATCGGTGTCTGCGGCTTTGAAGTAAGCGACCTGTATTTTCAGCTATCAAAGAAAGCGAATGACAGTAAGCTGGGACAGCTTGTCGGAGCGCTTCTTGACGAAGATCAAGAGGGGTTCTCCGGACAGTTTAATTCCAATCGGTATAATACAGCGAGTTCAAATTCCGTGAAGGTCTCCAAGCGAAATGACAGTACTGTATTTGACTTTGGATCAGAAAAGTGTATTGGTAAAACAAAAAGCATCAAGCTCGGTAACCACACCTTGACGGTGGCGCTCATGATGTCTGAAAGTCAGTACAACGCGCAGATCCGCGAAGGACAAATGAAAACGGCGGGGATCATCTTATTTGTCATTCTGGTCGCTTTTACCTATTGTTTGTTTATGAGTCAAAAATACGTTGCTCCCATTCTTCGCAAGATCGATCAAGTAAAATGCAGTGGGGCGCGTGGAGGACAGTTAAAAATCCGTGAGATCGACGATCTCTTCGATTATCTTGCGCAAAGAGACGTGGCTTACGAGGAGCAGCTAAAGCTCCTTCAGGCTGCAAAGCAAGCCGCTGAGGAGGAGGCTCAGAGAACAAAAGCAGCTTACGAGAAGGCTCTTGAGGAATACGAGCTGGCTCAGAACGAGATCCTGCACTTGACCGAAGAGCAAAAGAAGAAGATCGTTCTGGAGGACTATGACTACTTTATTTGCAATCTGAAGACGTTAACGCCAACCGAATCCCGCATTTACGAGCTGTATTTGGAAGGTAAGACAGCGAAAGAAATCGCTGTAATTCTCGGTATTCAGGATAACACCATAAAATATCACAACAAAAACATATACGGCAAGCTCGGTGTATCCTCCCGAAAACAGCTTCTGCGTTTTGCAGCATTAAAACGGCAACAGGATAAGAAGGGGGATTCGAACACATGATACCGGAAGTACAACTCAACAAAATTCATTTTTGCTTCGCCTGATGGGCTGGCTCCTGTGGGATCTGTATATTGCCGGGTTGTATTTCGTTTGCTTGCGTATATCCTACCTCACCTGGGAGAAGAATAAATTGAGAAAATAAGCGCCTTGCAGATATTTCCATGCAAATCAAAACCACGCAGACCGCGGCGGATTTCCGTCGGTTTGCGTGGTTTTTTGAGTACATTATTTTTGAAAGCTCCGAAGGGACTTTCGCTCCCCTCGGTTCCAAATCACTCCGAAAGCTTCATGTCGCCCTCGCGGATCCAGCCCAGCTTGCGCATAATCTCGGAGAACAGGAGGGACAGAACGGCGGGAAGGACGAGGCAGCAGAGCACCAGACCGACCCACATCATGGGGGTGTGCTCGGTGGCGGAGATGACGCCGATGGGGCCTACCATACCGCAGGTGCCCATGCCCGCGGCCACGCCGGTGCACTCCAGCTTGAAGATCATGGTAGAAAGGGGACCGATGACGGCGGCGGCCAGTGTCGGAGGGAGCCAGATCACGGGCCAGCGGCAGATGTTGCCCATCTGGAGCATGGAGGTGCCGAGACCCTGGGAGACCAGACCGCCCCACTTGTTCTCGCGGAAGCTGGACACCGCAAAGCCCACCATCTGGGCGCAGCAGCCCACGGTGGCCGCACCGCCTGCCAGAAGCAGACCGTCCAGAGTACCATTTGCAGTGGCGACCTCAATGGCGGCGGGGGAGAAGATCATGGCGCAGATGGCCGCGCTGGAGATGGGGAGGGTCAGGATCACACCCACCACGACGGATACGATGATACCCATGAACAGGGGGTACAGGGTAGTCGTGGAGGCGATGAAAACGCCCAGGAAATACATGATGTAGGATACCAGCGGGCAGAATACCCATGCTCCCGCAAAGCCGACCAGCAGGGTGACTACGGGGGTCACCAGAATATCCACGGGAGTCTTTTTCGACACCAGCATACCGATCTCGGCGGCAATGATGACCGCGAAGAAGGCACCCGCAGGACCTGCGCTGTAAAAAATGCTGTCGGCAACGTCGCCCTTGGCGGTGGCGGCCCACTCAATGAGGCGGTTGTCCAGGATCACTGCGCCCATGGCGTTGGATAAGGCGCCGACTCCCGCGCAGGAGAAGATGACCAGCGGATGCGCGCCCAGCTTGTGGGCGATGGCCACGCCGATGGCCATACCCGTGGCGCTCTTGGCGTAGGTGGCGATCAGCTTGAGCGCATCCCAGGGGATGTAGTTGCCCAGGGTATCAAAGATGGTGCCGATGAGCAGGGAAGCAAAGAGACCCAGCGCCATAGCGCCCATCGCGTCGATGAAATAGCGCTTGGGCATGGCGCGGAGCTTACCGCGAAAGCCCTCTTTTTTTCGGCGATCCAGCTCGATCTGCTCGGCTCTGCGTTGCTTGGCGTAGGAATGCTTGCCTTTTGCCATGATGTTGTACCTCCGTGTATGATGATTTTGATTGAGCGGAGAGACTGTCACCTCTCCTGTATATACACCAAATTATACATCATTTTTCGCTAAATTGCAATAGCCAGTTGCACCAATTTTCCAATGACAATCCGGGGATTCTTTCAAGCATTTCAAACAATATTATTTCGGCATTCATATTGAGTTAGCAAATTGGTAGTATAATAGACGTGTTTGATACCTGTGTTGCCGATGTTTCGAAGGCTATCGGCTTGCGCCGCTTTCCATAGCCTTCTCCAGCGGAGAAGGTGGCACGCGAAGCGTGACGGATGAGGGGAGCGGATTTCAGCGTACTATCGGGGACAGCGACCTGCAAACAGAAAGGATTAGATTCGATATGTTCAACATTCTGGTCGTCGAGGACGATTTTAACACCAGACGGCTCATGTGCGCCGTGTTGGAGCGCTACGGCTACACCCCCATTCCCGCCACGGACGGGGTGGACGCCTTACAGCAATTGGATAAGAAGCACGTGGATCTCATCATTTTGGACATTATGATGCCCCGCATGGACGGGTACGAGTTCACGAAGGTTCTGCGAGAGGGGGGAAACACACTCCCCATCCTCATGGTCACCGCCAAGGAGACCCCGGCGGACAAGCACAAGGGCTTCATCATCGGAACCGATGATTATATGACCAAGCCCGTGGACGAGGAGGAGATGATTTTGCGTATCGCCGCCCTGCTTCGCCGCTCGCGGATCGTCAGCGAGCGCAAGCTGACGGTGGGCTCCACCGTTCTGTACTACGATGCGCTTACGGTTCGCACCGACGGCGAAGCGGTGGGGGCGCCCGGCGGGATGGAGCTTCCGCAGAAGGAATTCCTGCTCTTGTTCAAGCTGTTGTCTTACCCGAATAAGATCTTCACCCGCCGTCAGCTTATGGACGAGATCTGGGATATGGATTCCGAGAGCGACGAGCGGACGGTGGACGTTCACGTCAGCCGCGTCCGAGAGCGCTTCCGCGACAATCACGATTTTGAGATCATTACGGTACGGGGACTCGGCTATAAGGCGGTATATCTGAAATGAAACGGGACAAGACTCATATAGACAGCCGACGCCTGCGGGGACGCATGAAGATCAAGTCCTTCCGCGTGGAGATGATCCTCATTATTTTCTTCCTGATGCTCCTCACCTCGCTCTTTATCGTCGGCGCCTACGCCCTGTTGCACCTCATATTCCCCGTTTTTCGGGATTTCGATACCGTTGCGTCCTCTGCGGCTACCCTCATCGCCTGTACCGTCATCGGAACCGGCGCGGCGGCTATCCTGACCAAATGGATCCTGTTTCCTCTTCAGGAAATGATCGACGCCACCGAGCGCATCGCCAAGGGGGATTTCAAGGTGCAACTGCAGGAAACCTTTGACGCGAAATCCGACTTCGGTATCCTGCAACGCTCCTTCAATCACATGGCGCGGGAGCTGGATAGTATCGAGATGTTTCGCAATGATTTCATCAACAACTTTTCCCACGAATTCAAGACCCCCCTCGTGTCCATCCGCGGCTTTGCCCATCAACTCAAAGCAGGCTGTCTGACTCCCGAGGAGGAGCAGGAGTACATCCGCATTATCGCAGACGAATCGGATCGGCTGGCCAAAATGGCGACCAATATCCTCTTGCTATCCAAGCTGGAAAACCAGGCCATTGTGACCGAGCAGACGCGGTTCTATTTGGACGAGCAGATCCGTACCTGTCTGCTCCTGCTGGAAAAGCAATGGTCGTCCAAGGATATCGCGCTGAATCTGGAGCTGGACGAGGTTCGGTATTACTTCAATGAGGCGATGCTCTCCCACGTTTGGGTCAATCTGCTGGGAAATGCCGTCAAGTTTACGCCTCGCGGCGGAACTGTGTCCTGCCGTCTGCGCGCGATGTCTGACGCGGTGGTGGTGACGATTTCAGACACCGGGTGCGGTATGGACGAGGATACCCAAAAGCATATTTTCGAAAAATTTTACCAGGGAGATACTTCCCACGCCGAGGACGGCAACGGCATTGGGCTGACCATCGTGGGGCGGATTTTGGTGCTGTGCGGCGGAACCATCCGAGTGGACAGCACACCGGGCGAGGGAAGCACCTTTACGGTGACCCTTCCGGTCACGGTTCCGGAAGCGGAGGATGCCTCCGATGCCAAAGGAGAGAGTAAATCGCATCCCGGCTACATAGAGGATTCCGTATCCTGATTTGAAGGGGTGTCGCGCATGAAAAAAACATCTTCGTCTCCGCCCATGAAGAAATCCAGAGCATCGGTGATCCTGAGCGTGATCTCGGCGGTATTCCTTGCCTTATCCGCGCTGGGGATCTGGTTCATGCGGCGCTATCTGATGGATCCTGCCCTCGTGCGGGAGGCCATCGGAGAGCATTATGCGCTGGGAGCCATAGCCATGGCGCTGATCTCGGCGGTGCAGGTCATCGTCGCCCTGATTCCCGGGGAGTTCGTGGAGATCGCGGCGGGATACTGCTTCGGAAGCTGGGTCGGCTCTCTGCTCTGCCTGGCGGGAATCGTGTTGGGAAGCTGTACCACCATTCTCCTTGTTCGGTATTTCGGCAGTCGATTCGTATACGCCTTTTATCCCAAGGAAAAGATCGACGCGCTTCCCATCATCAATGACCCGCCCAAGCGAAACATTCTGACCTTCATCCTATTCGTGATCCCCGGAACCCCAAAGGATCTGTTTACCTACGCCATCGGGCTCACGGATATGAGCATCCCCCGCTATATCGCGCTGACCACAGCGGCGCGGTTTCCCTCGGTCATTCTGTCCACCCTCAGCGGAGATGCCGTGGGTACCAAGGACTATACCGCGGCCATCCTGTTCGTGATCGTCACGGCGGCGGTCAGCGGTGTGGGAGTGCTCGTGTATCACGCGATCCTCAAGGCCAAGGCCAAGCAACGCGCGGGTGGCGGGGAGGAGGAAGGACGAGCCGAGAAATGATCCCGTTGCAAATCAAAACCACCGGTTGAAGGGCGTGCAAAATTAACGGAGAATTATGTACGGTTGTTTAATAATTGCTCCGCTGTAAACAAATAAATAACCCCGACATCTGTCGGGGTTCGGTTATTTTGTTCGATAAATTGGAATTTGGTAGACTGTTATAGTTTCTTTACCATCTGCATTTCTTTGAATTGCATCCCCAAGAATGTGTATTCAATCTCTTTGATTTCCTCAAAGCCGATAGATGCATACATCTTGCGTGCTACTGTATTTTCCAATGACACACTGATATACAGTTTATCAGCATTATGTTTTTCTTTGAAGTAATCAAGAAATGCTCGTGCTGCCGTTTTTCCATAACCTTTTCCTTGAAACTGCTTGCCAATCATAAAACGGCTCATAGACCAGCCAGGAAAAGTATCGTCATAGTCATACAGCACAAATCCCACCATCGTTTCTTCGTGGTAGATACCCAAAGTATAAAGTCCATCCTCGTAAGCTGCCTCAACCAATGACTGCTTATTGTCTGCGACAAATCCCTCTTGGCTGTCATCAATGGTCAATGCCATACAATCCCAATAGTTTGTCTTATCAATTTCCCTAAATTCCATTTTTATAACCTCGTCAAATTCTTATTTATCGTTCTGTTTTATCGCTAGTTTCGCCTTTGTATTACAAAGGCTGCGGGCAAAGCCCATACCCCTAAAGATGCACAAAACCAAAGGCTCCCTCCGGGAGGGGCTGTCAGCGAAGCTGACTGAGGGAGAGTGCGATACAATAGGATTTATCCAAACCTAAAGTTACGCAGGCTCCTTCCGTCACGCTACGCGCGCCACCGCATCCGCTTGCGGATGGCATCTCGGAGGAAGGCTTTTCGTTAGCCCCATTATAACACAAATCGGCAGAGAAAACAAGTTCTCTGCCGAAATTTTGTGACTACCATTTCTCCGCTAAGAATGCAGAGAGAACCCGGAGGCCTTTTCTTTCGCTTCAATCCATCACCGCAACATCAAAAACAGCATCAACCCGAACTCCAAAAGCCCGATCGCGCCCAAAATGACCAACCGCGCGCCGTAAGGCTTCTTGACGCGGACGGGAAGGATGAAGGCGACGCCCGTAATGACCAAAAACGCGGGATACAGCCAAGGCGTCAAAGCGGAAAGCACTCCGCCCTGCGAGCCCAGAAACTCGGCTACGGCAAAGACCATGGGGAAAACCACGGCGGAGGTGGTGATGGGCACGCCCATGTAGTGGGTGCGGCGGCCCGTTTCGGTGCTTTGACGGGTCTCCTCGGTGACGTTGAAGTAGGCCAGCCGGATGAGTCCGCAGAGGACGAACAGGGCGCAC
>JAZQXS010000375.1:0-3714 GCA_045633025.1 Eubacteriales bacterium
CGAGGGCTACGTTCTGCCCAGACCCTTGAAGAAGGGCGACAAGGTTCGCATCGTGACCATTCACAAGGATGGTGTTGTGACCGAGGATCCCAAGGGGAATCTGGTGGCGGTTCAGGCGGGTGTGGTGCGTACCAAGGCGCGCTTGGAGGATCTGCGGCTTATTGAGGATGACGGCAAGGCTAAGCCCAAGGGAGAGCGAAAGGGAGAGACACCCAAGGTCAAGTCCTCTGTGACGGTGGAGCGCTCCAACCAGTTCAAGTCCGAGATCGACCTGCGCGGTATGACGGGCGACGAGGCCTGGCTGGCGGTGGATAAGTATTTAGACGACGCCATTATGTACAATATGCAATCGGTGCACCTTATCCACGGAAAGGGAACGGGAGCCTTGAAGAACGCCCTGTGGAAATTCCTGCGCGGGGATAAGCGCATAGCCTCCTTCCGCCTCGGCCGTTACGGCGAGGGCGACGGCGGTGTGACCGTGGTGGAGCTGAAGTGATGGAACCATAAGACAGAAGGGTGTGCCCCCATGTGGAATACATGGGGGCACACCCTACGTTTCTGTCGGTGGTTACTGCACGTTGTTCTTTTCAAACTGCTTGATCTTTTTCTGCAAGTTCTTATTTGTGATCTTGGAGTGCCCGGCAAAGACGGCGGAATACTCGCGCTTGTCCTGAACGGCGGTGGTGAAGGATTGGAGGATTTGACTGCCTAACGATGCGTTGTAGGCCAGGATGAAGGACTGACCGAAGTTGTCGTGGATAATGTCGATCATGGCGGCGGCCTTCTCGTCGTCTACGCACTGTACCTGGAGGGACTCACGATAGTACTTGGGCATGAGGATGTTAGCGGTCTCGCGGCACAGCACCTCGGTAACGGTGGAGATGAATTCTATATCCTTGGAGGTGGTCAGAATGGCACCCATGCGGGTGGTGTCATGAGTGGAGGAAACGTATTTCTTCTCGCTGGCATAGAGCATGGGGTAGGGAAGTACGGCAGCGTCACCTTCCATGGAACGAAGGATGGTGTTCTCCAGGGCGCCGAGACGCTGATAGCCCAGGATCAAGCACTCGTTCTGGGTAAAGGCCAGGAGGAGATTGTTCACCTCCGTTTTGCCAACGCTGGCATCTTCGTTGTTGAAGATCTCGGACATGGCGGCGGCCATCTGATTGGCGCGGTCGCCTTCCTGGATGGAGATGGTGGGAATACCGTCCTCGTCGCGGGTGATGTAGGTGGGGTTACCCGAGATCATGAAGGGAATGGCGCCGCCCCAGTAGGATGCGGTCATGAAGCCGAATTGGTCACCGGCGTCCACCTCGTTGTTGGCGTTGAGGTCGGCGTACAGACCGGTACACATCTGGTTCAATCTGTCGAAGGTCCACTCATAGTTGGAGACGATGTCGTAGACCTCGTTTGCCGAGCTATTGTAGTAGTCTTTGTACAGCTCCTTGTTGAGCAGGAGCAGATGAGCCGAGCGGATTACGTCGATGAAGTAGTCGCCGGCCAGGATGTACTGGTAGCCGTCCATGAGACGAAGGTCTTCCATGTAATCCTTATACCAGTAATTTTGATCGAAATCGAATGCGCACTCCTCGTCCAGGACATTGCGGAAGTGACCCTCGATGAGCAGATCGGAGAAGGAAAAGATGCTGTTGATGATCAAGTCGAAATCATCGGTGCCGGATTGTGTGAGCTTACGGATGTCACCGGCGACAGCATCGAAGGAGATGTCGGTCGGGGTGAATTCCAGCTTGACGCCCAGTATCTCTTCAACGGTGACGTTACGCTCCAGCACGGCATCGTTGACTAGGTTACCCTCGGTCTTGGCAGAGCCCTCGATCAGGAAATTGGAGCAACCCTGTCCGCCGTCATCGTCGGCGGTGGAGGTGTACACGTTGAAGGTGCGGCCGTCGTAGTCCACGTTGGCGAAGCGGTCGGTTTCGGCGGCGTCGGATTCGATAACGGAGGTATTCGCGGAATCCTCGGCGGGATTTTCGACGGTTTCGCCGCATCCTGCAAAGATGGCGGTTGCCGACAGGAGCGTGACGGTGGCCAGAAGCACAGAAAGCGATTTTTTGAATTGGCTCATGGTGGCGATTCCTTTCCTCATAATATAGATATGATATATTATCGCATACAATTGTGGACGAGAAAACAATAAAGTATGGATTTTTTATAAACTAATGTGATTTTTCCAATTTTTGAAGAAAAAAATTTAAACTTTTTTCGAAAAACCTATTGCATTTTTCGAGAAAGTGTGATATAATATGTACCGTTGCACAGGGGTATAGCTCAGCTGGTAGAGTACCGGTCTCCAAAACCGTGGGTCGCGGGTTCGAATCCTCCTGCCCCTGCCAAGTCTTTAGGTCGATTTAGATCCGACCGAGAAAAAACGAGAAAAGCGGAGATTTCGAGAGATTTCTCTGCTTTTTTCGCGCCTAACTTTTTTCAGATTTCCATAGATCCATTTTCGATTTTTCTTCGAGTCGAAGGATTCGAACTACCGAAAACGCACTTTTTCATGAATTGAATACGGAACACAAGCGACCGGAAGGACTTGAACCCACGACAGGGTTTGGGTTTCTTCCGGTTTTTTACGCTCTTCACAAATTGTTTAACAATAATCCTTTCCAAAACAGCTCCATCCCTTTTCCGAAAGGATCTGAACCCACGAAATGCTAAAACAGATTTTTCTAAAATAAATCCATTGAGCTAACAAAAGGATTTGAACCAGCGAATCTCAAATATTGGTCTACTCAGAATAAATGATATTTACCAGTATGCAAGCGTAAGTGTTCAATTTTTATGATTCAGAATAAAATCAACCTTGAAGCAAGTTAGTCAATTGTATATAGCACAAAAATCAACATTTGGTTTATAATAAGACATTTGGGGTCTCCAAATGGTATCTTGACAGTTGCAAATATATGTGATATCATATATACACAATAAGCAAGGAGGTTGAACCCATGCAAATACATCAAAACATCGCACATTACCGCAAACGGCTCGGCTACACACAAGAGCAGTTGGCTACACAGCTTGGTGTCACAGCGCAATCGGTGTCAAAATGGGAAAACGAGCTTTCAAGCCCCGACATATCCCTTCTGCCCGATTTGGCGAAGGTTTTGGGGGTAGATGTCAATGCTCTTTTCGCGCAAGCTCCCGCGCCTCTCCAAAAGGTAAGTATTTCCGATATTCCAGAGCTTTGCTATGATGCTCTTCTTTCTATATTTGCTAAAGCGCAACATGGCTTTTACTACGGGAACAAGGAAATGATATCGGATGAAAAATTAAAGTTGTGGGTTGAATCATTAAAAAAGGACTTCGGATTTCCTCTTCCGAAATGTGCGTATGCAATAGATGAGGGCGATCCCGATCACAGCGCTTTTTTCGTTTCCGATGCCATTTCCTTCATAGACCGAAGTTACGGAGGCAAGGATTCCACCTTACTCTTTGACCTTGGCAAGGCAGGCGAGTTTCTTTCCGTGCTCGGAGACAAAAATGCCCGCAAAATATTGAAGGCTATTTACGAAAAGCTGATACCAGGAGGCGAGGGCGAAGCGTCATTCTCTCCGAAAGCGCTTGAGGAAACCACGGGACTTACTGAAAGTGACATCAGCGACGCCGCTGTAAAGCTTCGTCATGTTGGACTTATAGATGAAGTGGAAAAAATAGCTTCAAACGGGATACAAAAGGAATACTGCACTCGTTATA
>JAZQXS010000376.1:0-2552 GCA_045633025.1 Eubacteriales bacterium
GTGGCTTCCGAGGCCGCGCATCTTATAGTCGATGTAGAGGTACTTCTCCTCGGTGCGCCTGAGCTCGTTGCGGTGGCGGGCGCCGATCAGATTCTCCGGGGAAAAGTCATGGCAGGAGAAGGTGAAGGTATCCGAGCCCACCACGGTCAGAGCCTTATCCCCGCCCGTGACGGTCACGAAACGGTTGTCGATTCTGGTCCCGCACTCCTGGGGCACGTCATAGATGAAGTTCATATCCCGGATGGGCAGGCTGTACAGCCCCACGGGGCAATGCGATCTGCAATCGGCGTAGTTCTCGTCCGAGCCGCGGCCGTACCACCGAGCGTCGGTGTACTCCCCGCTCAGGGGCAGGCACACACCGATGCGGGGCAGAGCCTCGGGGAAATCGCCGTAGGGATGCCCCTCGTACTCCACCAGCACCAGGCCGTCGCCGTAGATGCGGTAGGTCAGCTTGACATCAAAGCCCACGAAGCGGGCGTACACCGTGGTCTTGCCCGTCACGGTCATGACGATGCAATCGGCGGCGGTCTCCACCTCGGCGGTCTCGGCAAAGAAGGTGAAGTGCTTGAGGAAAATACCGTCCCAGCGGCCGATCCAACGGGAGGAGAAATTCACGATGCCGTCATTATCGGTAGGCGCGCGGTAGAAATTCAACTGCATGGGGCTGTCCAGGAGAACCTTGCCGTCCTTTTCGTAGTAGGACAGAAGACCCTTGGCGATCTTGACGGTAAAGCCCTCTGCCTCCACGGTCAGGTCGGCATCCTTCCCGTCCACCTTGGCGGCAAAGGGAGCGGGCGCGTACGCCTCGGCGGGGACGGCGCCCAGGCAGACCTGCTTGACCCCGATCTCGCGCCCCGTATCGTCGATGAAACGCATATTGACGTAGTAGGTCGCGCCGGGGGTGTTGCCCAGGAGGTTGGTGGTCAGGGGAATCTCATACGTCTCATAGGGCATGACGGCGGGGAGCTGCATCTCGCCCGAGGAGATGGGGGTAAAGTCCTCGCTGATGTCCCAGACCATGCGAACGTAGTCCAGGGGGCGGAAATCGTTGGTGTTCATCAGCAGGATCTTCCCGTCCTGCGCCGTGACGTAGCAGGGGGAGTGGACGTTCTTGACCTCGTTCATCGAGGGCTTGGGGGTGAGATCGGAGAGGAAGTAGCCGTCCATGGTAAAGTTTGACCAATGGCCGTACTCCCCGAAATTGCCGCCGTACTTGTAGTAGGGGGTTCCCTCCTCGTCCTCGGCGTAGAAGCCGTGATTCTTGAACTCCCAAAGGTAGCCGCCGATGACGTGGCGGTGGGTATAAACGTAGTCCCAGGTGTCCTCCATGAGTCCGGGGCTGTTGCCCATGGCGTGGCCATACTCCAGGAGGATGACCGGCTTCCCTTCCTCGGGGTAGCTCATAAGGGATTCCAGGGTCATGTAGCCGTTCATGCGGAAATTGCTGAGGCGGCCGTTGGTCCAGCTCTCCACGGTGTGCATGACGGGAACGTGATCGCCCAGCCGCTCCTTTATGTAGGCAAAGCACTTGTGCAGATTCACGCCGTCGCCGTGCTCGTTGCCCAGCGTCCAAATGATGTTGCATGTCTCGTTCTTGTCCCGCTCCACCATGCGCATGGCGCGGTTCATAAAGGAGGGCAGCCAGCTCTCCTGCTGGGAGAGGAAGCCCTGGTCGCCGGTAGCCCCCGCGCAGCCGTGGGTCTCCACGTCGTTCTCGTTCATGACGTAGATACCCAGCTCGGAGGCCACCTCGTAGAAGGCGGGGTGGTTGGGGTAGTGGGCGGTACGGATGGCGTTGACGTTGAAGTCCTTCAGAAGCTTCAGCTCGGTCTCAATGCGCTCCACCGTGATGGCGCGGCCGTTCTTGGGGTCGTGCTCATGGCGGTTGATGCCCTTGAGGGTGATGGGGGTATCATTGACCAGCAGGCGGTTGCCGTCGATACGAAGGTCGCGGAAGCCCATTTTCTTGGAATGGATCTCCACGGCCTCGCCGTCCTTCAGAAGGGTGATGTAGACGGGGTAGAGGTTGGGGGTCTCGGCGTTCCAGCGGCGGGCGCCCGGAAGCTCGACCGAGAATTCCACCTGCCCTGCGGCGGGCTTCTCTTGGATCTGCCCGTCGATCTCCAGGCGGAGGGTAGCCCCCGCGTAGTCGCCGTCCCACAGGGTGATCTTGGCATCCAAGCGGTCGCCCTCGGTGCGAAGCTCGTAGTCCCATACCGACAGCGCCCCGGTCTGAATGAGCATGACGTCGCGGAAGATACCGCTGGCCATGAGCATATCCTGGTTTTCGAGATAGGTACCGTCGCAAAACGTAAAGACCTTGACGCACAGCAGATTCTCGCCGTCAACCAAAAGCGCGGAGACGTCGAACTCGGAGGCCAGGCGGCTTCCCTTGGCAAAGCCCACGTAGGCGCCGTTGAGGTAGACGTAGTAGGCGCTGTCCACGCCGCCGAAGTAGAGGACGGCGCGGTCGGTCTTACGGGCGGTGAAGCGGCGGCGGTAGTAGCCCACGGGGTTCTCGCAGGTCACGAAGGGGGGATTGAAGGGGATGG
>JAZQXS010000377.1:0-2858 GCA_045633025.1 Eubacteriales bacterium
CGAAGTCGTTACAGCGCTTGATGAGGCGGGTAACCTCGGGATTGCGGAAGAGTCTCTGGATCTTGCGCTCCTCGGGGGCATTACCCTTCTGAACCTCGGAGGCCATGGTGGTCAGAGACTTCATGTTGTGGGACTTGGAGGAACCGGTAGCGCCGCCGATACCGTCACGGCCGGTACGGCCGCCCAGCAGGATCACGATATCCCCTGCCTCGGGACGCTCGCGGCGGACGTTGTAAGCGGGAGCGGCGGCCACGACAGCGCCGCACTCCAGGCGCTTAGCCACATAGCCCTCGTGGTAGACCTCGGCAACGTGGCCGGTAGCCAGACCGATCTGGTTACCGTAGGAGGAATAGCCTGCGGCGGCGGTCTGCGCCAGCTTACGCTGAGGGAGCTTACCAGGAATGGTCTCGGCCAGGGTCTTTCTGGGGTCGCCGCCGCCGGTCACACGCATAGCCTGATGGACGTACGCACGGCCGGACAGAGGATCGCGGATGCACCCGCCGATACAGGTAGCCGCGCCGCCGAAGGGCTCGATCTCAGTGGGATGGTTGTGGGTCTCGTTCTTAAACATCAAAAGCCAATCCTGCTCCTCGCCGTTAACGGTCGCATTGACGTGGATGGAGCAGGCGTTGATCTCCTCGGACTCGTCCAGCTCGGGGAGCAGACCGCGCTTCTTCAGCACCTTGCCTGCGATGGTGGCGATATCCATGAGGGTCTGGGGACGCTTGGCGGCCTTCTCCTCACCGTAGACCTCCACGCGGTTGGCCAGGTAACGCTCGTAAGCGTCGGCCACAGCGGGATCGTCAATCACCACATTGTCAATGTGAGTGGAGAAGGTGGTGTGACGGCAGTGGTCGGACCAGTAGGTGTCCACCACGCGGATCTCGGTGATGGTGGGGTCTCTCTTTTCCTCGTCACGGAAATAGGTCTGGAGGAACTTGAGATCGTCCAGATCCATAGCCAGACCGAGGGGGTCGGGCAGAGCGGCAAGGCCGGCCTCGTCCAGAGAGATGAAGCCGGTGACGGTCGCCACGGTCTCGGGAATGGCGTACTCAATGGCCAGCGTCTCGGGCTTGTCCATGGAGGCCTCGCGGCTCTCCACGGCGTTGATGACATACTTTTTGATGGCGGCCACGTCATCCTCGGTCAGCGCGCCGCCCAGAATGTACACCTTCGCAGAACGAACGGTGGGACGGTCGCCCTGGCTCTGGAGCTGGATACACTGCGCGGCGGAGTCAGCTCTCTGGTCGAACTGACCGGGCAGGGGCTCCACGGCAAAAACGGTATCACCCTCGGCGTAGGTCAGGGTGTCGGTAACGGTATCCAACTGGGGCTCGGAGAAAACGGTGCGGACGGCCTGATCGAACAGCGCCTCGTCGATGTTCTCCACGTCGTAGCGATTGAGCAGACGGACGGATTCCAGATTGGAGATGCCCACCAGATTCTTCAACTCGTTCAAAAGGCCGTTGGCCTCATGAGCAAGCTCGGGTCTTTTTTCTACAAATACGCGATAAACCATAACAGTTTTTCGCTCCTTTCGTCATGATTCGGGGGAAAGCGGGATCGCGCCCCGGAAAAGCTCTTACTGATTCAGTGCCTTGAGCGCGCGCTGACCGATGTCGCGGCGGCAGAAGGCGTTATCGAAGTGGATGGTATCCACCTTGGCATAGGAAGCCTTGATGGCATCCTGGAGGGTATCTGCAATCGCGGTAACACCCAGCACGCGGCCGCCGTTATTGACCAGCTTACCGTCCTTGAGGGAGGCGCCGGCGACGTAGACGCTGTCGGCCACGTCGGCGGGGATGGTGATCTCAAAGCCCTTCTCATAGCTCTGCGGATAGCCGGCGGAGGCCATGATGACACAGCAGGCCGACTTATCGGCGGCAAACTTCACCTCCACCTCGGAGAGGCGCTCCTCGGTCACCGCCTGCATGACGGTCAAGAGGTCGGACTCCAGCAGAGGGAGCACCACCTGGGTCTCGGGATCGCCGAAGCGGCAGTTGTACTCGATGACCTTGGGGCCCTTGGGGGTCAGCATAAGGCCGAAATACAGGCAACCCTTAAAGGTTCTGCCCTCGGCGTTCATGGCGTTCATGGTAGGCAGGAAGATGGTCTCCATGCACACGTCCGCTATGTCCGCGGTGTGGTGGGGGTTGGGGGCGATGGTACCCATACCGCCGGTATTCAGACCCTCGTCGCCATCGTGAGCGCGCTTGTGATCCATGGAGGACACCATGGGCACCACGGTCTTACCGTCGGTGAAGGCCAGAACCGACACCTCGGGGCCCGTGAGGAATTCCTCAATGACCACGTGGTCGCCGCTGGCGCCGAAGACCTTGTCGGCCATCATGGAGCGGACAGCGTCCTCGGCCTCGGTGAGATTCTGGGCGATAATGACGCCCTTACCCAGCGCCAGGCCGTCGGCCTTGATGACGATGGGCATATCCTGATCCTGCAGGTAGGCGATGGCCTTGTCCATGTCGTCGAAGATCTCGTAGGCGGCGGTCGGGATACCGTACTTCTTCATGAGATCCTTGGAGAACGCCTTGGAGCCCTCGATGATGGCGGCCTTTTTGTCGGGGCCGAAGCAGGGGATGCCGATGGCGCTCAGCGCGTCCACGCAGCCCAGCACCAGCGGATCGTCGGGGGTAACGATGGCGTAGTCGATCTGATTCTCAGAGGCAAACTTGACGATACCGTCAATATCCTTCGCCCCGATGTTCACGCAGGTAGCGTCAGCGGCAATACCGCCGTTGCCGGGGAGACAGTAGATGGTCTCCACAGCGGGATTCTTCTTGATGGCCTTGATGACGGCGTGTTCTCTGCCGCCGCTGCCAATAACCAGAATGTTCATAAAT
>JAZQXS010000378.1:0-5609 GCA_045633025.1 Eubacteriales bacterium
GGAAAACCTCCGTGGTTATACCAATTTACGAATAAGATCTTGAATAGAAAGTGTGCCTCCGGCGGCCAAAAACTTTCAAAGAGGTATGAAGTCGTATTCAAGGTTAATATTGATAATCAGTATCAGTAGTCATATAAAACCATATTATACCACAATTGATCAAATATGTCAATCGGCTTTCGGATATTTTGCTTTGGCGCGGGAATTTTTCCGCGTGTTCTTATCGCTTTGCGACAAATGCAAACTTATCGTCCTCGGTCAACCCAAGCGCCTCCGCCATAGCGGCGAAACGGGCGTAGGCATTACGCAATTCCCCGAGGTTATGCGCATCCGAGCCGAGATAGAACTTGCATCCGCAAGCGAGGGCGATGCGGTAGGGACGGAGAGCCGACTCGTTACCTGCATCCGCGAGAGGCGTATTGATTTCCAAGCCCATTCCGCACTTGGCCAACCGCTCAAAGAACTCACCGTACCGGTCATCGGTGATCGCATCCATTATGTCATCGCGGCTCCCCTCGCAACCGCGATCCAAAAGACCGCAGGTGAAGTGCGCCAAGCCCATTTTGGAAAAGGGAAGATCCATGTCCAAAAGCGCATGGTTACGCGCCATGTACAGCTCTGCCCGACGGGCTACCGAGGTATCTTCCGGCTCAATGGTGAACCCACACATATGCAGATGGCTGGTGGGGACGATGACGAAATCGAGTTTGTCAATGGTCTCACGGCTGATGCCCAAGGTATTGAACTTGTCGAAATCGGTCTCGCAACCGAAATGGAAGGCGACGCCCTCCTCCGTGGGGAGGGGAAGGGATTTTTGAATGTGGGCGTAGTTCTGGGGCTTGTACCAATCGCTGGCGCCGGGAACCGTCTCATCCCAAAAATGATCGGTCAGGCAGATATGCTTGAACCCGTTTTGGCGGGCGTAGTTCAGAATCGCCGCGGGTGTCTGATTGGGATCTCCCGAGCAGGAGGACAGCCGGGAATGGACGTGCAGGTCATGGTCGATGATGAACTTCATAGCGTGTTCTCCCTTTCAAAAACACACCGCCAAGGAAGTTCCATGGCGGTGTGTCATTTGTTTAGCTTTTTTCAGAAAACGACCGTTTTTCCGAATTACTTGGCAGCCTCTTCGATAGCAACGGCAACAGCCACGGTCATACCAACCATGGGGTTGTTACCGGCGCCGATCAGACCCATCATCTCAACGTGAGCGGGAACGGAAGAGGAACCTGCAAACTGAGCGTCAGAGTGCATACGACCCATGGTATCGGTCATACCGTAGGAGGAAGGACCGGCGGCCATGTTGTCGGGATGCAGGGTACGGCCGGTGCCGCCGCCGGAAGCGACGGAGAAGTAGCCGACACCGTTCTCCTGGCACCACTTCTTGTAGGTGCCGGCGACGGGATGCTGGAAGCGGGTGGGGTTGGTGGAGTTACCGGTGATGGAAACGCCGACATTCTCCAGCTTCATGATGGCAACACCCTCGGGCACGTTGTCGGAGCCGTAGCAACGGACGTCAGCGCGGGGACCCTTGGAGAAGGGCTTCTCCTCGACGATGGTAACGGTCTCGGAGTAGGGATCGAACGCGGTCTTCACATAGGTAAAGCCGTTGATGCGGGAGATGATGTAGGCGGCGTCCTTGCCCAGACCGTTCAGGATGACGCGGAGGGGCTTGGTACGAACCTTGTTTGCGTTCAGAGCAATCTTGATCGCACCCTCAGCGGCGGCGAAGGACTCGTGGCCGGCGAGGAAGCAGAAGCACTCGGTCTCCTCGGAGAGGAGCATCTTGCCCAGGTTACCGTGACCCAGACCTACCTTGCGGTTCTCGGCGACAGAGCCGGGAATGCAGAAGGCCTGAAGACCGATACCGATGGCGGCAGCGGCGTCGGAAGCCTTGGTGCAGCCCTTCTTGATGGCGATGGCTGCGCCTACGACGTAAGCCCACTTGGCGTTCTCGAAGCAGATGGGCTGGGTTTCTTCGACGATCTTGTAGGGATCGATGCCGTAAGCGTCGCAGATCTCCTTGCACTCGTCGATGGAGTTGATACCGTATTCATTGAGCGCGGCGAGGATCTTCGCTTCGCGTCTCTCGTAACCTTCAAACTTTGCCATGATATACAGTTCCTCCTTTATTATTCCTTACGGGGGTCAATGTACTTGACAGCATCATTGAACCGACCGTAGGTACCCTTAGCCTTCTCGTATGCCTCGTTGGGCTCCATGCCCTTCTTGATGAAGTCGGTCATCTTACCCAGGGAAACGAACTCGTAGCCGATCACCTCGTTGTTCTCGTCCAGTGCCATTCTGGTGCAGTAGCCCTCGGTCATCTCGAGGTAACGCACGCCCTTGGCGCGGGTGCCGTACATGGTACCGACCATGGAACGCTCGCCCTTACCCAGATCCTCCATACCGGCGCCGATCACGAGACCGCCCTCGGAGAAAGCGGACTGGCTACGGCCGTAAACGATCTGCAGGAACAGCTCGCGCATAGCGGTGTTGATAGCGTCGCACACCAGGTCGGTGTTCAGCGCCTCAAGCAGAGTCTTGCCGGGCAGGATCTCGGCGGCCATAGCGGCGGAGTGGGTCATACCGGAGCAACCGATGGTCTCCACCAGAGCCTCCTCGATGATACCGTTCTTTACGTTGAGGGACAGCTTGCAGGCGCCCTGCTGGGGAGCGCACCAGCCCACACCGTGGGTGTAAGCCGAAATGTCGCTGATCTGCTTAGCCTGAATCCATTTGCCCTCCTCAGGCAGAGGAGCGGGGCCGTGGTTGGGACCCTGGGCTACGGTACACATGTTCTGAACCTCATGGCTCATAGCGTACTCGCACTTGTACTCATTGCTCATGATTTTTATTCTCCTTTGAAAAATTTGCTTGTAAGTGG
Organism: Eubacteriales bacterium; assembly: GCA_045633025.1. Lineage (GTDB taxonomy): Bacteria > Bacillota > Clostridia > Oscillospirales > CAG-272 > CAMEON01. The sequence continues at coordinate 2,888 of JAZQXS010000378.1, forward strand.
CCCCTTGCGGGGGCGCCCCGAGGGAGAATTCCCTTCGGGGGTTGCCTCTTTTCAGAGGCGTGGATGCGATCGCCGCGATGCAGACGGAGCCCGTGGGCTCACACAACTTCTTAAGATAGAAGCTCGATCAGCGGAGCGATGGCCTTGAGATATGCCTCGCCAATGTAGCAAGCGCCGTTGGGGGTGGGATGGATCCCGTCCGCCGTGTAGTAGGCAGGCGCCTCCTTGGTCTCGGCGTTGAGGATCTCGTCCAAAGGAAGGTAAGCGTCCGCATACTCGTCTGCCAGCCGCTTGATGATGGCCTGCGCGGCGGTCAGCTCCTCGCGAAGCTCGGCCACGTTCGGGTTGGCCGATTCCATGAGAAGGGGCTGGATGATCAGGATACGCGCGTTGGTGCGGGCTTTAATGGCTTCCAGGACGGCGCGGTAGTTGCGCTCGATGTCCTCGTCGGTGGTCATAATGCCGTGGGAATGCCGATGCCAGACGTCGTTGATACCGATCATGATAGAGACGATATCGGGCTGGATATCGATGAAATCGCTCTCCAGGCGCGCGACCAGACTTTCGGTGCGGTTGCCGCCGATACCGAGGTCGATGAACTCGAAATCAACGGCGGGGAAGGCATCCTGCAACATGGCGGCGGCGTACTTGGGATAGCCCTCGCCCAGATCGTGATAGTTGCTTCGATCGCGTCCGGCGTCGGTCACACTGTCGCCTTGAAAAAGAATTTTCATGGTGAAGGAATTTCCTTTTTATGTATTTTGGAGCGGGAATAGCGTTTGTCTCTTGCGAAATTACTTGACGATCTCGCCGTAGATCTCGCCGAAGGCGGCGGCAGCGTTGCACTCGTCGGTATCGATGTGCATAGCCAGAGCGTAGCTGGGGCTGACGCGGACGACTACGTCATCGAAAATGGTGGTGCGCTCGGACTTGACCAGAACCTTGACGATCTCACCGTTGGTTACGCCCAGACCCTCCGCGTCGGCGGGAGTCATGTGGATGTGGCGCTTGGCGATGATCGCGCCTTCTGCGACGTTGATCTCACCGGCGGGGCCGACCATCTTCAGACCGGGGGTGCCGGCTACGTCGCCGCTCTCGCGAACGGGAACGTTCTTCAGACCCAGGGCGCGGGCATCGGTGTAGGACAGCTCGATCTGGTTGGCGGAACGGGTGGGACCCAGCACGCTGACCATCATCTCGCCCTTAGGGCCTACCAGCTTGATCTTCTCGTTGCCGGTAGCGAACTGTCCGGGCTGGCTAAGCATCTTCTTGACGGTGAGCTCTGCGCCGGCTCCGTAGAGAGCCTCCACAGCCTCGGCGGTCAGGTGGATGTGCCGTGCGGAAGTTTCAACAAGAATTTTGTTTTCCATACTGCAATTCCTCTTTCATTGAAATGTAGGACATTTTGATGCTTGGTTGCATACACACTCATTATAGCATAAATGTGTCGAAAAGTAAAGTGTTTTTTGAAAATATTTCCCGATGTATAGCAAAAAAGTTTTTCGGGAAGGATAAATTGCGATACGGCACTCTGTGTCGGGATGGCAAGCGAAGGGCAGGTGCTTTCCCAAGGAGCGCCGCCCCGCGTGCCTGAGTCCCGCTCGGGGTCAATCCGGGGGGAGTTCCAAGAAGGTTTTTATGGGTATCTCTAAATATTCTGCGTGCGGCGAGCGATGTGAAGATTTTTCGTCAGTCTAAACAAAAATCAGCGCGCAGAGTGTATCCTCTGCGAAGGATTTTTGTGACGACATCCGAGCGTAGCTCGGGGCGGAAAAGATTCCGTCGATTCGTCGTGCGAAGAATTTTTAGAGGTGCCCTTATAAGGGATTCGTATTACAGAGGCGCCGGGGGAAAGATTCCACCCCCGAAATTTCATGATACCCGCACAAAGGAGGCTGCCATGTCAAACCAAACCCATCGCACCGCGGAGAACCGCGAGACCCAAGCGGCGCTGGACAACATCGAGCGCTCGTCCTCCATTGCCGTCAAGGGCGACGACGCCTCCATCTACTGCCTGTCGGTCATCGGGCAGGTGGAGGGGCACTATATCCTGCCCGAGGGGCAGAAGGCGACTAAATACGAGCAGCTCATCCCGTTGCTCGTTTCGGTGGAGGAAAACCCCGACCTGGACGGCCTTTTGGTCATCCTCAATACCATGGGCGGAGACGTGGAGGCGGGGCTGGCGCTGGCCGAGCTCATCGCCTCTATGCAAAAGCCCACCGTGACCCTCGTGCTGGGGGGCGGCCATTCCATCGGCGTGCCCCTGGCTGTGGCCGGGAAGCGCTCCTTCATCGTCCCCTCCGCTACCATGACCCTTCACCCCGTGCGCATCAGCGGCACCGTCATCGGCGCCCCCCAGACCTATCGCTACTTCCATGATATGCAGGAGCGTATCCTGACATTCGTGAGCCGCCACAGCCGGGCGGACAAGTCTGCGCTGGCCTCCATGATGATGAAGCCCGACGAGATCGCCAACGACGTGGGTACCATCCTGGACGGGGAAGAAGCCGTCCGCGTGGGACTCATCGACGAGGTGGGCGGTCTGGATCGGGCGCTGGCGTGTTTGAAGGATATGATTAGGGGGGAAACTTCTTGAAAGAAGTTTCCCCCCTTGCCCCCCCTTCAAGAACCTTCAAAAAAGGATTTCGTTTTTTCGAAAAGTTCTTGAGAGGGGTGTGGGGAGAACTTCTTTCAAGAAGTTCTCCCCACAAAAATACTTTAT
>JAZQXS010000379.1:0-4296 GCA_045633025.1 Eubacteriales bacterium
TACGTTGGCATCGCCGAAGAGTCATCCGATCCCCTTCCACGCTGATTCGTATAATAATATGATTGGTAGGAAAGAGCCTGCCGCCGCCCCTGAGCCAACCGAAGCATCCTCACGCCTCGGTTGGCTCTTTTGCTCAAAAGATTAGCAATCTTTTTGTGCAAACCTCCAAAATCACTTTATTTCGCTAAATAAATAAAGTTTTGGGTTGACAAAAGCAATTCGTTGTGCTATAATGTGGCGCATATCGGTTTTTCGCCACGCGCAAAAATCAAAATTTTCCGAAAAGAGGATATCATCATGAAGAAGTTTCTTCCCATCGCACTCGCAGCTCTGCTGCTCTTGACCGCTCTGGTCTCCTGCAGCAAGGCTCCCGCCAACCTGGCCTACGGCAAGGAATGCCTGGCTCTAGGCACCCAGCTCGACGCGCTGAACGGTCTCGTCAAGGGCGACGCCGACATCGCCGTCATTGACTCGGTCATGGCCGGCTACTACATGAGCAGCGCCGACACCTTCAAGGACTACCAGGTTCTCGAGAACGTGGTACTGGCCGAGGAGAAGTACGGCATCGCCGCCAAGAAGGGCAACGAAGCCCTCATGGGTAAGATCAACGAGGCGCTCATCGCCCTGGTCGATACCGACTACAAGACCGTCGCCAACACCTACGGTCTGACCACCGAGCTGCTGGTCAAGGCCGACACCGCCAACCCCTACGCCGCCGCTACCGATGACTCCTGGAGCAATGTGGCCGCCGCCAAGAAGCTCATCATCGGCTACACCCTGTTCGCTCCCATCGCCTACAACGAGGGCGACGGCGCCGACGCTACTCTGAAGGGCTTCGATATCGACCTGGCCAAGGCCGTTGTGGATTACCTGAACACAACCTACTCCACCGAGGTCGTCTGCGAGTTCGTCATCATCGACTGGAACCAGAAGGAGTCCATGCTGGAGAACGGCTCCATCGATCTGGTCTGGAACGGTATGACCATCACCGCCGAGCGCGAGGCCGAGATGTGCATCTCGGTTCCCTACCTGGCCAACAAGCAGGTAGCCGTCATCAAGAAGGCTGACGCCGAGAAGTACGCCGCCGCCGATGCCGCCGGCTTTGCCGAGTCCGCCAAGGACGCCGTCATCGCCGTAGAGAAGGGCTCCGCCGGCGAGGCTCTGGTTCAGCCCGTAGAGTAATAAAAATCCAAAGGGGAACTTCATGCGCCATGCGCCGCAGCGGTGCTCGCGCAGGGGTTCCCCTCCGACTCTCTGTATACCCCCAAAATATAAGTAAGGAACCATTCGATCTTATGAATACCTGGTCTGTTCTGTATGACCTGTGTGTGGGCTTCGGCGTCACGCTGAAGCTCTTTGCACTTACGTTGGTCATCGCAATCCCCCTGGGTCTGCTCTTCGCCGTGCTCTCCATGGCCAAGTTCAAGCCCGTCAGCTACCTCATGAAGTTCATCATCTGGGTGGTGCGCGGTACCCCCCTGCTTTTGCAGTGCGTGGTGGTCACCTTCATTCCGTCCGTTCTTCTGAAGATCCCCAATAAGGATTTCGCCGCCATGCTGCATCTGAGCTCCATGGCCGATCTCCAGTTCTTTTTCGTGCTCATCGCCTTCGCCCTTAACTACGCCTGCTACTTCGCGGTCATCTACGAGGGCGGCATCAAGGCCATCCCCAAGGGGCAGTACGAGGCAGGACAGGTACTGGGCATGACCAAGACGCAGATCTTCTTCCGGGTGGTGCTCATGCAGATGGTGCGCCGCATCGTCTCCCCCATGAGCAATGAGGTCATAACGCTGGTCAAGGATACCGCCCTGGCGCGCGCCCTCAGCGTCATCGAGGTCATCGCCATCGCCTACGAAAAGGTCAATAAGTACGCCGATCTGACCCCCCTGCTCTACGCAGGTCTGTTCTATCTGGTGTTCAGCGGCCTGCTCACCATCCTGTTCCACCTGCTGGACAAGAAGCTGAGCTACTACGCCGTGTAAGGAGGGAGCGTCATGGAAAACAATTTTCTGTCCGTCAAGGGCATCCGCAAGAGCTTCGGCAGCACCGAGGTGCTCAAGGGCATCGACCTGTCCCTGAACCGCGGCGACGTGCTGGCCATCATCGGCTCCTCGGGCAGCGGTAAGACGACCCTGCTCCGTTGCCCCAACTTCCTGGAGACCCCCGACGAGGGCACCATTTCGGTGGGCGGTGAGCTTCTGCTGGATGGCTCCGACAAGCACTCCCGGTCCGATAAGCAGATCCGGCGCAACCGCCTCCGCTTCGGGCTGGTATTCCAATCCTTCAACCTGTTCCCCCAGTACACCGTACTGAAAAACCTCATGCTGGCGCCTCTGCTGGCGCTGAAGGACGAGGTCAAGACCGTCCGCAAGACCCAAGGCGCCGCGGCCGCCAAGAAATACAAGACCGAAAAGACAGCCGCCATCCGGGAAAACGCCATGGCGCTCCTCGCTCGCGTGGGGCTGGCTGAAAAAAAGGACGCCTACCCCTGCCAGCTTTCGGGCGGTCAGCAACAGCGTGTCGCCATCGCCCGCGCCCTGTGTATGTCCCCCGACATCCTCTGCTTCGACGAACCCACGTCGGCGCTGGATCCCGAGCTGACAGGCGAGGTGCTCTCGGTCATCCGAGGGCTGAAATCCTCGGACAGCACCATGGTCGTAGTCACCCACGAAATGGAGTTCGCCCGCAGCGTAGCCGACCGCGTGATCTTCATGGCCAATGGCGTCATTGAGGAGGAGGGCACCCCCGAGGAGGTCTTCGGGAACCCCAAGTCCGAGATCCTGCAGGGCTTCCTGCGCAAATCTCTGGAAATGTGAATATGTTTGCGGGAGAGAGCTTCTCGAAGAACTGCTTGCAGTTCGGCTCTCCCCCGCATCTTTTTGTTCTCTTTTTTTGATACTTTTTATAACGGAGCCAAGGGCTTTCGCCGACAATTTTGTTTTTTGCACAAATATATTGACACAAAGCCCTGTATATGGTATAATGAAATAAATATACGTTATAGGAGGTACCCATGAAGGCACACCGCTCTCTTTGTTTGATTCTTTCCCTGCTCATGCTCGCGAGCATCTTCACCGCCTGCACAGTAACCGACGACACCCCTGGGAACGACACCTCCCCCGAAGAAACCGACGCCGTCACCGAAGCCTATACCGGCCCCCGTGACAACCTCCCCGACGATCTGAACTTCAACGGCCAAACGATCACCTTTTACCAGTACATAGACGGCGCGCCCCTCGTCGTCTCCGATCTCAACAGCGACCCCATCAACGATTCGGTCTTTGAGCGCAACAAGCTGGTGGAATCCCGTCTGAACGTTCAGATCAACAATATGGAGGAACGCAACGGCGACGCCTACACAGTCGTCAACAAGACAGTCACCGCCGTCCAAAGCGGCAGTACCGATTATGACGTCATCACATCGCCCTGCTGGGTGGTTCTCGACCAGTCCCTCGGCGGAACCTTCGCCAACATGGTGGGCGCCGGGCACATAGATCTGTCACAGCCCTGGTGGACACAAGGCTTCAACGAGGCCATCTCCTTCCAGGGGAACCAGTACGTCTTAGCCGGCTCCATCCTGCTGTCCATCTATCGCAACACCTTTGCCACGGTTTTCAATAAGGCTCTGTTCACCGACGCCCTTCAGACCTTCCCCTACGAATACGTAGACAACGGCACTTGGACCTTGGATAAGCAGATTTCCCTGATCCCCCTGTTCCATCGGGATAACGGCAACAGCGTCCAGGACGAGTCCGGGGATTACTACGGTCTGGTCACGGGTCCCGTGATCTCCATAGACCCCTACTGGGCCTCCTGTGAGATCGACATTCTGAAAAAGAACGGCGACGGCGAGTACGAGCTGGTATTCGATTCCGGCCGGCTCTACGACGCCGCAGAAAAGGTTCTCCGTCTCTACTACGAAACCGATGACTCCACCTTCGTCGGCACGGCTCAGACCGTATTCTCAAACGGCTACGCCGCCATGGCTACCCTGCAGGTTCTCGCCCTGGAAAGCCCCGAGATGCGGGGCATGTCCGATGCCTACGGCGTGGTTCCCATGCCTCGTCTAACCGAGGATCAAGACGGATACTACTCCCTCCTGCACGACGGATTTACCGTGCTCGCCGCCCCCACCACCGTGACCGGAGAGCAGCTAAAGCGGGTAGGCACCGTCCTTGAGGCCATGGGCTCCGCCAGCTACCGCATCGTGAAGCCCGCTTACTACGAGACCACCCTCCGTACCAAGCTGGTCAGCGATCCCCAATCCTCGGCCATGCTGGATATGATCATCGAGAA